>JAOZTQ010000095.1 GCA_029939085.1 Candidatus Nanopelagicales bacterium | reverse complement strand
AAGTCTGGTCACATGGGCCAGTACCTGAACTTCAACTAAGGCGCTACCTCAAGTGATCTAGTTGAAATGATCGTGACCTAGTGACCCAGTCCATGGTCTCCCGTCTACCGACACTCCTGGCGCTTGTCCTGCGGGATCAGTGATCCGTCCGATGGGATTGAACATCTCGGGTAGGTTCACTTCCGCAGGAAAAGTGGCTACCAGTGCGTGATCGTCGCCACCGGCTAGGACCCAAGTGAGCGGATCCACGTTAAAGGCTGAGGCAGTCTCCACGAGTTGATCTGAGACCGGGACTTGCTGGGAATCCAGATCAGCTAGGACTCCCGAGGCCTGAGCTAGGTGCCGCACATCGCCCAGCAATCCGTCACTCACATCAATCATTGCCGTTGCACCGGCAGCTGCAGCAGCGGGACCGCTTTCATACGGCGGATGCGGACGTTGATAGGCATTAACCAAGGCACGAGGCGACCGAAATCCGCGCGAGAGCACCGTCAAACCAGCGGCAGCCCAGCCTTGTCGACCTGCAATCGCCAAAGTGTCACCCACACGGGCCCCAGTCCGGGTGACCGGTCGGTTAGTCTCGCCTACTGCCGTGACCGAGACCGTCGCCACATCTGAGCGACACACATCTCCGCCTACCAGATAGGCCGAGAGCGGCTCGATTTCAGCGATGACACCGTCTACGAGCTCAAGAGCCCATGACACTGCGGTATCGGCAGGAATCGCGAGCGCAAGCAGCAGCGAACGTGGCCGAGCTCCCATTGCCGCGATGTCAGCCAAACTGGCAGCCGCCGCTCTATGGCCAACATCTGCTGCATCGGACCAGTCATGTTTAAAGTGACGTCCTTCGATGAGCGTATCCACACTGGTGACGGTGTGACCATGGAGTTGGACTACCGCCGCATCGTCTCCGATCCCGATGGCGTTGGACTCCGTCGGCGTGCGCTCCGCGATTAAGTCGATGAGGCCGAACTCACCAACGTCAGCTACCGTTTGAACCATCCGGCCCTCCCAGGCGAATATCGGCTACCTCTAGCCTGGACCACGTTAGTGGAGGCGTTAAATGCAATTGTCACCTATCCCCGCACTTGCGGGCGGTTCACTTATTTTGCTCACACTCGCGGGGTGTGGTCGCGCCGTACCGGTCACCCCAGCAGAAATGACGGCCGAGGTCGGCGAACAGTGCAAACAACTAAGCGTTGACTTGCCGGAAGAACTTGCTGGTGAACGCCGCATCGAAACTATGCCCGATCCAGACTCCACGGCAGCGTGGGGAGCCCCAGCCATCATTTGGCGTTGCGGAACCTCAACGCCAACTACCTACACAACGGACTCGCAACTATTGGAGATTGACGGCATCTCCTGGTACCCGCAGCAACTAAGTTCCGGGAACCGATTCACTGCGGTTGAGTCCGAACCCATCCTGGAGATTACTGTTCCGGCGGCCTATCAGAATCCTGCCGGTATCGTTGCCGATCTTCAGCCGGTTACCGAAGACCAGGAGTCCTAGCCAACGCTTCACCGATCAGGACATCGATGAGTTCCGGGTAGCTGACCCCCGATTCCGACCACATCCGCGGATACATTGAAATCGGCGTGAATCCAGGCATTGTGTTGATCTCGTTAACTGACACAGCGCCATCCGGGTCGATGAAGAAGTCGACGCGCGCAAGACCTTCACAGTCCAGGGCGCTAAAGGCCTCAACAGCCAATCGCTGGACCTGTTTCACCAAGTCAGCTGAAATGTCTGCTGGGACAATCAATTCAACGCTGTTATCCAAGTATTTCGCTTCAAAGTCGTAAAACTCATGTCCCTCGCGAACCTTTATGCGAGCACACTCGCTGACCCGAATAACACCATCGGCATCTGCCAGGACACCACATTCAATCTCCAGTGCCCCCTCCACTGAGGATTCAACGATGATGTGCGGATCGTGTGATCCCGCCAAAGCCACTGCAGCCGCTAGGTCCGACTTATCGTGCACTTTCGAAACTCCCACGCTCGAACCGGCCCTCGCTGGCTTCACAAATACTGGCAATCCCAAATCTGCCAAGGAGTCATCTTGCTCAACGTGATCCCAATCGGACAGTTGAAACGCCTGCCAACGTCCCGACGGAATTCCGGCACTCTGAAGTAGACGTTTGGTGTGTGCCTTGTCCATACATGCAGCGGAAGCAAAGACACCGCTACCTACATACGGGATATCCGCGATCTCTAGGGCCCCCTGAACCGCGCCATCTTCACCATAGGGACCGTGCAGTACTGGGAAAACAACATCGATAGCTATCCATTCAGAATGATTTTCCTCGTGAGCCACCCAAATTCCACGGCGCTCCGGCGACAGCGACAGCGTTACCGGAATACCTTCCTTAACCATCGGTAGATTGCCGTTATGGGCCCGCAGTTCTTCATATCGACCGCTGTGACTTACCCAGTCACCTTCGGGAGTAATTGCTACCGCAACGATCTCGTAGCGCTCTCGATCGATCGCCTGCAAGATGCTGCCGGCACTGATACAGGAGATCGAGTGTTCGCTGCTGCGGCCTCCAAAGAGAACTAGCACCGTCGTCTTGCCCATGAGCAGACCCTATCTAGCACTTGGAGTGCAGGCCGGTAACTGCGACGGATCTATTTCTTGGTGTTCCAGCCTTGGATCACGTGTTGCTCGTGCTCATATCCCAACGTGCTGATCGCACCAGCATCTAACGCGAAGAGTCGGCCATCTACCGCCGGGAGTCCTAACCAGGTGGCAGTCAAAATGCGCAGCATATGACCGTGCGCGACGAGCGCACAATCTTGCCCATCAAGGAGTAGTGGTTCCACACGATCGAGCACTAGGCGTGCCCGACTGGCCAC
Source organism: Candidatus Nanopelagicales bacterium (assembly GCA_029939085.1). Taxonomy (GTDB): domain Bacteria; phylum Actinomycetota; class Actinomycetes; order S36-B12. The sequence goes on along the minus strand of JAOZTQ010000095.1, from coordinate 3,091 downwards.
TTCCTCTGGCTGTTCTCCCGGTGTATCACCGGGCGGAATCGGGTCGCGCCAAATTGTCCACTCCGGATCGTTCAGATCTTGGCGAATATCGGCAGTGCGCCTACCTTCGTAAGCACCGTAATCCCACTCCAGCAGATTTGGTTCCAACTCACCACTGATTCCAGCTAGACGCGCCGTTTCCTGAGCCCGCTGCAGCGGCGAGATGAGAACTAAAGCCAGCGATCGACCGGTCAGCAGCGGCCGAAGCAATGTGGCATCTCGCTCCCCCGCTTCGGTCAGCGGTAGATCAGTACGACCAGTGTGCTGACCACTTTTGCTCCACTCAGTCTCGCCATGGCGCAGTAGCAGCAGGTGTCCGAAACTCATCGGGAATCTTGTCCCTGTTCTTCGCGGGTGGGTCTCGCCATTAGGTGCTGCAACATCTTTTCCGGAGCCATGCCATCGTGCACGACCGAGACCACCTGCTCGGTGATTGGCATTTCTACACCCGCGTCTTGCCCCATCTCGAGGATAGGTTTGGCACTCTTTACGCCTTCGCAGGTTTGCTTGGTGACGGCCTCCGTTTCGGCAACCGTCAGACCTTTACCGAGGTTCTCGCCAAACGTACGATTCCTCGACAAAGATGACGAACAGGTCGCGATCAGATCGCCGATGCCAGCAGTGCCAAGGAACGTCAATCGATTGGCGCCCAATGCCACCCCAAGCTCAACCATCTCCGCTAAACCACGCGTGATCAAGGCTGCTTGCGCATTCTCACCGAAACCCTGTCCCACAGCCATCCCATTGGCGAGAGCGATGACGTTTTTGACTGCACCACCAATCTCGACGCCTACGACATCCGTCGTGAAGTAGGGCCGAAAATAGGGCGTAGTGGATGCTTTCTGAAGTTCGATAGCGCGCGCTTCGTCGACACACGCAACTGTTGTTGCCGCCGGTTGCCGCAAGATGATTTCGCGAGCCAGGTTTGGGCCAGACACAACCGCAACTTGGTCGGCACCCACCTGGCCAACCTCTTGTAGCACCTGAGACATCCGCATCTTGGTGCCCTTCTCGATACCTTTCATCAAGGTAACGAGTAACGCGCCCTCCGCTAGGTACTCCCGCCATGCGGTCAAGTTTTCTCGCAGAGTTTGCGATGGAATCGCAAGCACAACGATTTCTGCACCAGCCATCGCCTCAGCCGGATCGTTAGTACACCGAAGCGACTCAGGAAGATCAAGTCCTGGATGGAACATCTCATTGCGATGGTTAACGTTGACGTCTTCAACAACGCTGGGCTCACGCGCCCACATGACTACGTCACAGCCAGCATCAGCCATAACCATTCCGTAGGCAGTTCCCATGGATCCACCGCCCATGATTGCCACTTTCGCCATATTTCTCTCCAATCCTGCGCCCGACGTTAGTCGTTAGCGGCGTCGCTGTCGTGCCGGATGACCGATGCCGTGCAACTCATATCTCCCGAGGGATCGGATGATGTATCGGTCGCAACTCTTTCGCCTTCATATCCCACCGCTCAGTCGGCACCGGTTCATTACGTAACAGCGCCAACTCTTCGGCGATGGCATCCATAATGCGCGACGTCGCCTCATCCAAGACATCCTGCGACATATCTAGTTCCCGCAAGTCATCGAGATCTACTGGTTCACCTACGGCTACCGCTATTTCAGGAGGTGGAAAAACCTTGAGTTCTTTCTTATAGGGCCGCATAACCTTTTGAGCCCCCCAGTGCGCCAATGGAACGACTGGTGCGCCCGAAGTTAGTGCTATTCGAGCAGCGCCAGTTTTACCGGTCATCGGCCACAGTTCTGGATCCCGCGTGAGGGTGCCCTCCGGATAGACAACCACAGCCTGACCTTCTTCAACTGCGGTAACGGCCGCGCTTACCGCCTTGGCGGCGTTGCGCGTATTTCGGTACACCGGGATTTGTCCTGCGCCAGCCACAACACGACCAACAAGCGGTACCTCAAATAATGAGTCTTTAGCCAAGAAACGGGGAATACGGTTGTTGTCGTTCATGATGTGGCAAATCACCAACGGATCGAACCATGACATGTGATTGGCGGCGATAACCATACCGTCGTGTGGCTTACCCAGATTCTCTTCACCGCGCCACTGGTGACGTGTGATTGTCATCATCATCGGCCACAAAACCACCGCGGCGGACGCGTACCATGGCCCCACTTGTTGCTGGGAAGGAATTGGCCGCATTTACTTGTCCTTACTCCAGCTACATCACGCTAAAAGCAGAATGACACGTCGGACTGGTCAGATGCCGGTTTTTCACGGCAGGATTACTCGCAATGTCGACTACAGCGATAGTTCCACTGAAACCAAAGGTCACCGCAAAGAGCCGACTTGGCTTCGACCAAGCCACTCGGGCGGTGTTGGCAACCGCCATGGCTAATGATCTGCTCGCTTCATGCCAAACTGCACTGGGAATTGATGATGTGATTGTGGCCGGGACCGCTCCCGCCAATCTATCCGTAACCGAAATTCCGGATCTAAAGCAAGGCCTCAACCCAGCTTTAGCTGACGTCTTGAATGCCCTATCGCCCCAAGATCAAGTCATCATCCTGCTGGGCGATCTGCCTTGTGTCCGCCCAGAAGACATCGACTTGGCTTTAGAACTAGCTCGCGCAAGGTCCCGATCTCCACATCAGACTGCGTCGATGATTTGTGACGCGGTCGGCACCGGTACGACGACCTTGATTGGTACCGCTGGGACACTCATTCCACGTTTTGGTCCGCACTCTCGAGCGCTTCATCGCGAACAAGGCTACGTGGAACTCAAAGAGGGTGAACTTTCGCGATTACGAAGAGACGTTGACTCAATCTCTGATCTGGCAGACGCCGTGCGAATCGGTACTGGACCGGCGACCAACTCGGCTGCCGAAACGATTTTGTTCAACTAACAGGTCGTTCTTGGCTTTTGCGGCCCCACATGCATGTTGGGACGTTGCCGAACAGCAACGCCCCAACAGCAATGGATTTGGGTTACTTCTTTTTCTTCGCAGTGCGCTTCTTAGCGGCACCCTTCTTGGCAGTGCTCTTCTTCGCAGTGCTCTTCTTCGCAGTGCTCTTCTTCGCA
>JAOZTQ010000094.1:3314-5962 GCA_029939085.1 Candidatus Nanopelagicales bacterium | reverse complement strand
TATGAACTTACCGATGCCCGAGACAAGTTACTCATGGCCTTACTCATGACCGTGAACTCGCAACAGGAGTTGCAGCAGAGTCGGGACATGCGGCGTATCTCTGCTTATGCGGCGATCATCGCGGTACCAACAGCCATCGCAGGCATTTATGGCATGAATTTTTCCAACATGCCAGGTTTAACCGACGAGTTGGGTTTCACCATCGTTATGACGTTGATGATCGGTGCGTGTATTGGCCTGTATATTGCGTTCAAACGCTCCGGTTGGCTCTAACCACTGATAGCCCATCGAGTCCATTCACACCGGTAGTTCATAGGCCAGCAGTGTTGTGCCGTTGATTGTCCAGTCGCGATGTGGTGCTGGACGGTAACCGCGCTGTAGGTAAAAAGATTGTGCGTTGACGTTCCAGGATTCGGTACACAAAACGACGGCGGATTTTTGCTCGTTACGTGCTAGCTGTTCACATGCGGCCATAAGTTGGTTCGCGACACCTTGGCGTCGTAATGATGGCGTCACCGCCAACATCCGTACTTCAAGCTCATCGGCAGCAGCCACGTGCGATAGCGGAGATCCTTTCCGTGCGGCTGTGATAGTGCCAGCGAGAGCATCTCCGGTATCTGCAACAAAGACAGTGGCATGTTGCATTCGGTAGGCGCCATTTGACAGGGACTCCAGATAGCCTGCGTCGCTATCAGGTCCGATTGACCCGTGATCCCGATAGACAGCTACAGTCAACTTGCCGATAGCGATCGCATCACCTGGCTGGGCGGTGCGGATGATCACGCTGATAGTGTGCACGCCACCGTCGAGATAGGCCATCGCAGCGGGTTCAGCGAATAGTTCCGTCGTCGAGTTCTGGCGAGTTGAATCATGTGGATCTCGACACACTTCCTTCTATGCTGGTGTCGTGAGTTCGAGTCTCTCTGTACATGATCTGGTGTTGGAGCGACACGGCGTTGAGTTGGCTCGAGATATCAACTTCGATCTGGCCGATGGTCAACGTATGGCTGTCGTCGGACCGAACGGGTGCGGTAAATCAACTTTGTTGGACGTTGTGGCTGGTGTTCTTCCAGTGGAATCTGGCTCGTTGGATTTGCACGGGAACTTAGTGGGGGTTCTTGACCAGATGCCAGGTCATGGGCAGTCAGAATCGATCGGCGCATGGATATCTGATCGAGTTGGCGTCACAGCAGCTACAGAAAAAATGGAGAAAGCAGCTACGGCACTCACTATCTCGGATTCCTCGGAGACCGCCGAAGCGTACGACGATGCGTTGAAGTCGTGGCTCGCTCTGGGTGGAGCGGATCTCGAGGAACGACTTGAGCGCATGCTGGCTGAAATGCATCTAGAAGTGCCGCTTGCACAACGAGTCGGCGAATTGTCGGGAGGTCAGCGCGCCAAGGTTGGGTTAGCTGCGATTCTGCTGAGTCGTTTCGACGTCTTGTGCTTGGACGAGCCGACCAACAATCTCGATGAAGAGTCATTGGCCTGGCTTGAGGAGTTCTTACTGCGACGTAAGGGGCCATTACTTGTGGTTAGCCATGATCGAGCCTTGCTCACTCAGCTAAGTACCCACGTCCTGGAATTCGATCCGGCTCTAGAGCGGGTGCATATGTTTTCGGGAGGATATGACGCATGGCGCGCTGAGCGGCAACGCGATCTGGACGCCGCACAAGGTGATTTCGACGACTATCAAAGGCAGCGTCAAGAACTGAAAGTTCAGGCAGACCGGGTACGAAGAAGCGCTGCACGGGGGGTTTCGACTGCAAAACGGAAGAAGAGCAAAGGGGAAAACCTAGACCACCGGGTGTACGGGGCAAATCTGGAGGGTGCTACTGCCAATGCCAGTAAGGCTAGAGATCTAGAGCGGCGAGCAGACAAGTTGGAAGAGAAACGTGAACCTCGGAAACAATGGCAACTTCGGATTGCGTTTCCGGTAGCCGATACTGATCCGCGAGTTTTGGCTACGGCGACATCAGCCACTGTAAGTCGTGGCTCTCGCCAAATTGGTCCACTTTCCTTCACCATCGCTCACGGTGATCGCATTGCCGTGACTGGTCCTAATGGGTCTGGGAAGTCGACAATCGTCAAACTACTTGCGGGCAAACTCTCTCCGGACAGTGGGGAAATCGCGATCCCACATCCAGAATTGATTGCGGTACTGGATCAAGATCGGCAACTGCCCGCAGCGGATAATCTCTTTGCCGCCGCGGAGACAATGATGCCCGATCTAACTGCTGCGGAGTTGCGTAGTCTGCTCGCAAAGTTCGGTCTGGGACCAGATGACCTGAACAAGAAACCCAACGTACTGTCATGGGGCGAGCGCACTCGACTCATCCTCGCAACTATTACCCAGCAACCAACGCGGCTCCTGATTCTGGATGAGCCGACTAATCATCTCGATCTACTTGCAGTCGAACAGATCGAATCAGCCTTGGCTGAGTATCTAGGAGCCATGATCGTGGTCACACATGATCGTCAACTGCAACAGACACTTTCATTTGATCGACATTGGCAGGTCGATCATGATGGTCAATTCAATGACCTAGACGCAAGCTAGAGCCTTGGCGGTCTTTCCCCACTAGTCAAAAGTTGAGACAGTTCGGCAAGTCCAGCACCCCACTGTGCTAGCGCTTAGTGAACTTCTT
>JAOZTQ010000094.1:0-3214 GCA_029939085.1 Candidatus Nanopelagicales bacterium | reverse complement strand
TGAGACAGTTCGGCAAGTCCAGCACCCCACTGTGCTAGCGCTTAGTGAACTTCTTGGATTGCTTGGTTTTGAATTTAATGCCTTTTTTGTTGCCGAGAGTCTTTCCATTCTTGGCTCGAACCTGAACCTTGTAACGTTTGTTCTTGGTCAAGTTGGTGTAGACGCGCTTCTTTGACTTGCCAGCTTTCCAGCTGTTCCACTGCTTTGGCTTATTAGGCTTACTCAAGCGAACCTGATACTTCTTGGCATTTCCGGACGCCGGAGTCTTCCACTTGACGACTGCTTTTCTCTTCTTCTTCTTCCATTTGACTGAGAGATTCTGCACCTTCCCGGGTTTCGTTGCCGTTGGGGTAACGGGGGAAGATGCAGTTGAGTTCTGTCCACGACCGCCAATATTCTTCGCGGCTACCCGGAACTTGTAGGTCTTGTTGTTCTTGAGTCCGGTCGCTTTGTAACTGGTGACTGGGCCGTCGGTAAGAGCAATCTTTTTCCATCCCTTGCCGAGAATCTTCCCCGAGATCCGGTAACTAGTGATGGGTGATCCACCATCGGCCCCTGGAGTCCAAGACACCACAGCTGATTTATTGCCAGCGGTTGCGGTTGCACCAGTCGGTTTGCCTGGTAGCGAAAACAAAGATCCAGTTGCGGACTGGATCACAGTGTTTCCTCCGCGCGACAAACTCCAAGTCTGGACTATTGCCTGGCCATCGGAGGACAAGCCGATATCAGGCTCTGCAGCTGCCTGCCCACTTTGCGACACATTCTGCTTCGACCATTCCGCGCCGCCGTCACTGGTCGCGCGAGATCTAACGACTCCAGGTTGTGAACCCTCGAAGCGAATCCAGCTGAACGCGATGGTCTGCGAGTCATTACTCAAGGCCAGTGTGGGGCTCGCTGCACTTTGGCCCTCGGTCGAAAGAGTTTTGCTCTTGAAATCAGTCCCAGAGTTGACCGTTAAAGTAGAGCGAGCGGTTGGGATACTGCCAGGGTTTGTGACGAGCCAAGTGAGGCCCAGCCCTTTGCCATCACCGCTTACTGCAATTTGGGGATCTCCAGCAGTCTGTTCAGCGGTCGTTAGTGACCTGCTGACCCAGTTTGCGCCGTTATCGAAACTGAATCGGGATGTGGCCACCGGATTGCCGCCGTTACTTGATAGCCAGGTATAGGCGATCGTTGTTCCGGAACTACTCGTAGCTGCGCGCAATTCCGAAGCGGTTCCCGTGTCGGAAACGTTCTGGGTTTGCCAATCGGTACCGCCGTTGGTGGAAAAGGTTTGCTTGACTAATCCGCTCGCGATATAGGAGAACGCGATGGTCTGGCCGTTGTTACCGACCACTGCGCGAGGTTCAGAAACTGAATCCGACACTGGTACCGAAGCAATAGTGGCGGTGCTGGTCGCGCCGCCAGCGACGAGCGCCCGCCGAACCTTATCGGTGCCCTCAAGCCATGCCAGAGCGATAACTTGACCGTCAGGGCTTAGTGCTACCTGGGGGTTGCTGGTTGCCTCGGTGGCTTCCAGTGGGATGGAGCTCCAAGAGGTTCCAGAGTTTTGGGAATAGGTGTTGCCTGCTGTGGTGTTGGTGCCGTCGCTTTCAGTCCACGCGTAGGCGATGGTGGCCCCGTTGTCGCTTACAGCGACCCTCGGGCTAGAAATGCTCGCGGCAGTAGCGAGCGTCTGGGTTGTCCAATCCGCACCGCTGTTCGTGGAGTAGCGAGCGAAGGCGGTGTTGGCCTGGACCCACGTATATGCGATAACGCGACCGTCAGAACTGACTGCCACCTTGGGCGATGTCGAGTCAACGCCTGCTGCCGAGATGTCTTGGGGTTCCGGCCACGAAACTAATGCACGCGCTGGATTTGCTGTGGCTAGCAAAAGACCAAATAGCAGTGCTGCGAAAGTAGTTCCGGCGAGACTGATCCTCGCGGTTCTGGTTGCCATAATGCGGTTTCCCCACCCTCGTGTGCTGAATGTTGCCCCAATGAGACGATCGCTCAGATCTTGCTCCGAAACAAGTATCCGATCCTGCTCTGAAATAAGTATCCGTACGGTGCGACAGAATCCCAGCATTGGCTGGTTCCGCGTCTACCTGGATGTGTCCTAAATGCGAACATCTCCGAGCGTCAGGGTTCAGCTGAAGGGTGCTAGGCACCAAGAAGTAACGGACATCGAGTAGTAGGTAGGCGCATCCGATGCTGCCGTGCTTGGTCGGCATCTCCACATGCGAGACAGTGAAGTTATGGCTGAGGGAAAGAGACGAACGAAGTTAGCGCATGTAGCCGTGCACTCGGGGGTCAGTCTAGGAACCGCATCAGATGCACTGCGTGGCAAAGGTCGAATAAGCGAAGAGACTCGAGAACGAGTATTGGAATCAGCCCGCATTTTGGGTTATCGCCCCAGCGCGCAGGCCCGAACATTAGCAACTGGGCATTCCTACATCGTGGCCCTCGTAGTCCACGAGCACAGTACGACTGCAGGGCCGCGCATCTACTGGCCCAAACTCCAAGCAGAGTTCACAGAACGTCTCCTGGAACATCGCCTTGTCGCCTGCACCATGGCGTTGGCAGATCTCGATCGCTTAGATGGGCTGCCCTTCGATCTGGTTGTTTTCGCGCATCTTCAATCGGATGACCTGCTACCCCAGGAAGTTAGATCGAACTATCAGGTTATGGATATAGACCTGGCAGGTGACACGACCGAAGCGGCGTCATTGCGCTCCCAGTTCAGTAACTTGTGTGAACAAACCTTTGAGGAACTGGCTAAAGAAGGCGTCAAGAACCCGGTCTTGATTCTGCCGGCTGGTACAGCAGTCGAACATCCGGCAGTTGAGTCGTTTGAGGCCTGGTGCGCCGCGAATGAGAGACAGGCAAATGTGATAGCAGCGCATTCAGATGTGCTGCCGATGATCCCGAGCAATGTCGATGGGATATTCAGCATTCTGATTGATCCGGACTGGCTAGTCATGGGACTGAAAGCGCAAAGAATTGATCCTGACTTGCTGTCAATCATCTGCTTAGGGCCGGAACCACAACGTTCCGAGACTGCGACCGCTGTGGCGCGACTGACCATTGACGGTAGGGCTGTAGGGCGGCAGTTAGCTGACCTTGCCGCGGATCACATCCACAACCGTTCACCTTCCCAACTAGAACTGGCATGGCTGCTAGACGGAAAGCCTTTTTGAATGACCATTAGGGGTCCGGCAAAAACTGATTTATA
>JAOZTQ010000093.1:1807-5995 GCA_029939085.1 Candidatus Nanopelagicales bacterium | reverse complement strand
GCGTGACGTTTGTTTTTCTTGCGTTGGCAATCCTGGTGATATTGGGTCTGGTACTCGTCCTAGTTGGTCGGTTGGATCCAGATATCGAGGCGACTGATCGCCCCGCTCCATCGGACGTACCGGATCTGCCCTGGACGTCGTCAGACGTCCGTAACCTCAAGTTTCGAGTAGGTCTGCGGGGTTATCGGATGGAGGATGTTGATTCCGCATTGTCGTTACTGGCACTCCAACTCGATAGCCAAGCTAAAGGCGGAGATGTCCAGACTAACGATGAGCCAGATTCCTCACCCAGTTCGTGAGCAGGCTGACGCCATAACCGGTCGCACCGCGTCGAGTTTCTGTCCTATCTGACTCGGCACGAGCAACCCCAGCTATATCTAGGTGAGCCCATTTGGTTCCTGCAGCGAAGGGCTTCAGGAACAAGGCGGCGGTAATGGATCCGGCGGAAATCGTTGAGTCGGTGTTCGAATTCGCCGCGTCGGCGATAGGAGTCGCAATCCCAGCCTCATATTCGGGAACAAGCGGCATGCGCCAGACCGGGTCATCGCCGACGTCGGCTGCCTTCTCAAGGTCGCGGAGGAGTCGACTATCAGTTCCGTACATAGCGGCGTGGTAGCGGCCTAGTCCGACTGTCGCAGATCCGGTGAGCGACGCGATATCAACCAGATATCTTGGTTGCAGCCGAGCCGCCGCGTATGCGAGGCAATCGGCGAGCACAAGACGACCCTCTGCGTCAGTGTTCAGAATTTCGGTTGTCCGACCGCCGTAGTGTCGGATGACATCCCCGGGCCTCATCGCATTGCCACTAGGCATGTTTTCCGCACACGCCAGCAGCCCGATGACACGTATCGGTAAGCGTAGATCTCGAATAGCCGCCATAGCGCCCATAACTGCGGCCGCTCCGGTCATGTCGGTCTTCATCAGCGGCATTGAGGCAGGTGGCTTCAGCGACAGGCCACCGGTATCAAAAGTGATCCCTTTGCCTACCAAGACAACAGGTGGGCCGGTTGACCCGCGGTAATCCATGCGTACGAGGCGCGGAGGAGACGCGCTACCCGCACCTACTGTGATTAGGCCCGTAAATCCCCGACGCCGAATCTCAGCTTCATCCCAAACGCGCACCTGAAGTCCAGCACCCGCCAGTTCTTCGGCGCGCTGCGCCAGCCATTCGGGATCCTTACGGTTGCTGGGTTCGTTGGCTAGATATCTGGCCAATAATGTGCGCTCTCCAATAACTTTGCCGATATCGGCTGCGGCAACCTCATTATTTCTCGGCAGCACTACTGTGACACGGGTTGGCTCTGCCACGGTTTTGAGACGTTGTGAACCTCGAACGAGGCCAAGTGCAAAACTCTGGCTACGCGTGCGGGTTGCACCAGCCAGATAAATGTAATTGGGCGATTGTTGGTCGATTTTGCTAGCGGTGACGGCACCTTGCCGCAACGATCCGGACTCGAATGGAATGTAGGTCACTCGATCTGGTGGGTCGAAATCGGATGCAGGATCGATTTGTTTGGCATCTGAAAGTCCGAGAAGCCGAGCACAATTGCGTTTATCTGCAGATGTCAGACCCCGCTCGGGAACCGCGATGAGCAGGCTTTCAACGGGACCGACATTTAAGCCAGCAACATCGCTTATCTGAAGAGAAATAGGTATGTCTGGTGACGAATTTCCAGCAGACACGGTTATGCCTCTAGTCACGGCGGATCCCGGTCAACCGGGCTTTAGCCAGCGGTGTCGGAAAGTTGTTTGCCGAGATCGGTTGCCTCATCGACGGTCAGCTCTACAACGAGACGACCGCCACCTTCGAGTGGTACGCGCATGATGATGCCGCGCCCTTCCTTACTGACCTCGAGTGGGCCGTCCCCGGTTCTGGGCTTCATGGCCGCCATGTGAGTCCCTTCGCTAAGGATGCTTGCAACATCCATTATTCCCGATTTAATCCGCCCCCGTGGGCACCTGGTCACATTTCGACGTGTCTAGTCGACAACTGCAAGCAGTAAACCGTCCCCAACCGGAGCCAACACCGGAGTCAGGTTCTCATGTCCCTGAATCATCGTGACCAGATCCCTCAGCGCCACTGTCTCTTCGTCACGTTGGGCCGGGTCCGCTACACGGTCTCGCCACAACGCGTTGTCAAAGGCAATGATTCCCCCCGATCGCAGCAGCCTTAGCGCCTGCTCAAAGTAAAGGGAGTACTCGGACTTGTCTGCATCGACAAGGACCATGTCGTACGCGTGGTCAGTTAACCGGGGCAAAACCTCTAGCGCTCGACCCGCAATGAGCCGAAATCGCCCCGGGGGGATTTCAGCCGCGGGGAGGGTTTCTTTAGCAGCCCGCTGATTTTCCACCTCAATATCGATGGAGGTCAGCACTCCGTCGTCGGTCATACCGTCAAGAAGATAGACGGTAGATACGCCCGCTCCAGTACCAATCTCGACTACGTGACTGGCGTTGATCGAACGAGCTACGAAACGTAATAGGGCCCCGGTCCCAGGAGCCACCGGAGCGCAACCCAGTTCCGCAGCGCGCTCTCTAGCCTGTGCGAGATAGTCTTCCTCCGCGATGTATGCGTTCGTGAACGCGTAACTCTCGGCGCTGGGAGCCGGATTCGTGGCCGCGTCTGTCATTGGTACCTCCGCTATCGCCGTAGGAACCGCGGCGTTGGCGCCACGGTCCCGGCAGACATAGGGTATAACTGGCAGGTCAATGGTCCTGCCCCCGGTCAGGGAGTCGAGGAGGCCTCAATGTCTGATCATGGCTCTTGGCCGGATCCCAGTGGTGCGCCGCGGCGTGCCGATGGTTCCGAAATCGTGCCCGTCGATGAAGAGCACGAGCATGACAACAGCAGTATGGAGCAGCAGTTCGGCGACAGCGTGCCCGATGCTGCAGCCCCAGAACAGGACACCAGCCCGATGCCGGCTGGTAATACGGTCCAGCAAGAGCCGTCCTATCCGACCGAAGTGCTCCCAGACGCGGGACAGGATCCCTCGGGGTCGCAAGGCTTCGGTTCATCCGCTCCTGGTTGGGAAGTTCCGCAGTCAGGCGGTATTTCTACGCACCCGCAGGCCGCGGCCGGCGCGACTCCGCCAACTATGCCGCCACCCGAGCCCAGTTTGGGAGACTCGTCAGTTTCGGGTCAACCGCCAGTCAGCGCCGCTCCTCCAACTGCAGCGAACCAACCGACAACATCGTGGGCTGCGAGCCCGGCCGCCTCAACCTCAGGAGCGGCTGGGGCCAGTTCACCGAATCGCACGATCGCTATCGCGGTAATCGCAGGTCTCATCGCGGGTCTGCTCGGTGGGCTGGCGGCATTCGGCGTGGTCGATCGCATGCAAGCCTCCGATAGCGGCATCACCGGCCCAGTAGAACTACCGCAGGCTCAGGCCGACCTGCCTCCGATACAAGAGGGAAGTGTTGCAGCGATTGCTGATGCGGCCTTACCCACGGTTGTCTCATTAGCTGTCGAGGGCAGGGGCCAAGCGGCAACCGGATCAGGCTTCGTTCTTCGATCTGATGGTTATCTGCTTACGAACAACCACGTAATCGCTGGGGCGGCGAACGGCGGAAAAATCACCGTCGTCTTCCAAGATGGTGAAAGTGCCGAGGCAGAGTTGGTGGGTCGAAATGTGTCATACGACCTAGGCGTTCTCAAAGTAAATCGGTCCGGTTTAGAGGCGGCCCCGTTGGGGAACTCTGATGCTGTTCGGGTTGGTGCACCGGTTGTCGCCATTGGTTCGCCCTTAGGGCTGAGCGGTACTGTCACGACAGGAATAATCTCCGCCCTCGAACGCCCGGTTACTGCCGGTGGTCAGGGTGAAGTTTCGTTCATCTCGGCGCTGCAAACAGATGCCGCCATTAACCCAGGGAACTCCGGTGGTCCTCTGCTTGACGCGTCCGGAAAAGTCATTGGGATTAACTCGGCGATCGCAACCGTCGCCAATCAAGAAGAAGCAGGATCCATTGGTTTGGGCTTCTCAATACCCATCAACCAGGCCAAAAGAATTTCGGAAGAGATCATCGAGACCGGAAAAGCCAGTACCCCGATCATTGGAGTCAACTTAGACACATCGTTTGGGGGTACCGGCGCCAAAGTCGAACAGGTGACTCCAGGTGGTCCATCCGATGGATCAGGTTTGAAGTCTGGTGACATCATCGTTGGCGTTGATGGCAGACCGGTAAACGACG
>JAOZTQ010000093.1:0-1707 GCA_029939085.1 Candidatus Nanopelagicales bacterium | reverse complement strand
GGTTTGAAGTCTGGTGACATCATCGTTGGCGTTGATGGCAGACCGGTAAACGACGCCAACGAGCTGGTAGTTGCCATCCGTTCGAGGCAACCAGGTGACACCGTGACGCTCGACGTAAAGGGTCAGGGCGAGGTCAAGGTCACACTCGGCAGCACTGACGAGTAGTACTGCTGGGCCTCGAGGACGTAGGCTATCGGTGTGTTCAACATCGGAATGGGCGAAATTGCGGTGCTCGCCGTTCTAGCTCTGCTGGTGTTCGGCCCTGATCGGCTGCCAAAGGCGATTCAATCGATCACATCAGGACTGCGGAATCTTCGCTCCTCAGCAACAGACGCGACAAAGTCGCTACAAGAGGCGGCTGGAATAGATTCCGAGACTACGCGTCAGACGATGGACGACATTGCCCAACTGCACCCTAAACGGTTGATGGGATCGGTTTTGGATGACGTAGACGGCAGTCCAAATGGCAGTAGCGGGAAGAACGGTTCAGCCACATCGTCCGCTCCTAGCCAAAGTCTTGGTGATTTCGATCCGGATGCACCCTGATTGGCAGGATTGCGGCTAGCGTCGGGCCATGGCCACTCCAACTGTTCCCGACTCACCAGTCGCATCGGTAACGGATTCCGGTTGGACCGAGCGGCAGCGTGGTTTGCGCCGAATGAAAATCGTCGCAACATCATTACTGGTGTTTGCGGCAATGGTATTTCTTCTTGCTCGGCGGATGGAGACAACTTCTGATGCCGCGGTTTGGGGTTATATTCGAGCCGCAGCTGAGGCTGGCGTTGTTGGGGCCCTCGCCGACTGGTTCGCTGTCACGGCACTGTTTCGTAAGCCGTTGGGGCTGCCGATTCCCCACACCGCGTTGATACCAAATAAAAAAGATCAGTTAGGTGAGAGTCTCGGCTCTTTTGTTCACGGCAATTTCCTGTCTGAGGACAATGTTCACGAAAAAATCCTGAGCGCAAAGCCATCGCAGCATCTTGCCAACTACCTGGCGCAACCGGACAAGCGCGATCGACTGGTAGCCGAGGGAGCTGAACTTGGAAAAGCCTTGGTACTCGGTATCGATGATCAGCAGGCGCAATCGCTGGTCCGGAACGCGATATTTGATCAGTTGACGACGACCGCTTGGGGGCCACCCGCGGGGCGGCTCTTAGCTGCTGCACTTGAGCAGGATGAGCACCGCGGAGTTATCGACGGATTGTTGACGGCACTGCATCGTTGGCTGCTGGAACATCGGGATCGAGTTGCGGGTGCGATCGCTGATCGCGGACCACTGTCTCAAGATGGACCGATTCGGTGGCTTCACGAACAGGTCGGCTTCAAGGGCGCCGATATGTTGGCTCAGTGGGTTCACCAGATGCGTGAAAATCCTGATGACCCAGCGCGCCAGCAACTGGATGCTGCCTTACTTCGGCTGGCTGAGGATATGCAGAGCGACCCGCTCGTCGTCGAACGGGTAGAGAGCTGGAAAGCAGCCGTGCTGCGCCATCCAGAGACCCAAAGAACTGTTAGTGCGGCGTGGCCCGCCATGAAAGAACTCCTATTGGAGGCTTTGTCGAACCCAGATTCCGACCTCCGGGAACGAGCTAGCCGGTATTTGGCTGATCTTGCCGAAAGGTTGAAACATGATGATGCATTTGCGGATCAGATCGATCACCGGATAGCTAACGGTGCTGGATTCTTAGTGCGGCGTTATGGCGAGTC
>JAOZTQ010000008.1 GCA_029939085.1 Candidatus Nanopelagicales bacterium | reverse complement strand
ATCTGTTCTGGTGTCGCCGTCATCGTCCCTCAAATGTCGCTTTCCCTGGTCCGTCCTCAACGAATGATGTCATGCCACTGGTTTGATCTTCGGTTGCGAAAAGCCCGGTGAACTGAAGCCGTTCAATTTCCAAACCGGTGGCAAGATCAGTTTCGAGTCCATCGTCGATAGCCCCCTTAGCTGCCCGCAGCGCCAACGGCGGGCCGGCGGCCAGGCGTTGCGCAAGCTCCTGGGCGGAATCCAAAACATCATCGGGTAGGACTACCTGATCAACTAGGCCGATACGATGCGCTTCTGCTGCGTCAACATAGCGACCAGTGAAGATCAGTTCCTTGGCCCGTGACGGTCCAATCAATCGCGGTAAACGTTGTGTCCCGCCAGCCCCGGGAATGATGCCCAACATGATTTCAGGTTGACCCAACCGAGCGTTGTCACCGCAAACTCGAAGGTCGCAGCACATGGCTAACTCCAGACCCCCACCGAGGGCATAGCCAGTCACCGCAGCGATTGTCGGCTGGGGGATTTCGGCCACGGCTGTGAAGCAATCGGATAAGTCCGCAGTCTCCGCTGCCGCATCAGCGTAGGACCAAGCCGCCATCTCTTTAACGTCAGCTCCCGCGGCGAAGACCTTTGGACCGCCATGAATCACAACTGCCCGCACATCACTTCGGCCCGCGACAGTTCGCGCAGCATCCCTGATCTGGATCTGCATCTGCCGGTTTAGCGCATTCATCGGGGGCCGTTGCAGCGTTATCGTCGCTACCCCGGCATCGATCTCGAGGTTAATTAGGTCCGGCATATCGCCCCCTCTGTGCTGTGCAAAGAGTAGACGACGCCTGAGCACACCCGAACCACTGCACCCACTGACGTAGGAATCCCGGCTTGACGGTAACCAGGCACTACTCGGGAATAAGCGTCCACATATCAAGATCGAGAAGGACTCCCGATGCGTATTTACCGTCATCGCCACGAAGCGTCATGGACTCATCTCGGTCCTTGGTAGCCACGAGTCGCAGCCGCAGTGCCCCAACGCCCGGAGCATCAGTTTCAGCTTTATCCAATACTTCGGACCATGCGTAAATCGTGTCGCCCGCAAATGCGGGTGCGGTGTGAGAACCAGCATTGATTGCCGCGATGAGTTGCGCGTTCGCAAGTCCGTTAAATGACAGTGCACGGGCCATGGAAATGATGTGCCCTCCGTAGATCAGCCGCTGACCATCGGGACGGACCTGCGTGTTGAAATGCACCTTCGCGGTGTTCTGCCATAACCGCGTCGCCATCATGTGCTCAGCATCGGTGAGGGTGACGCCATCTACGTGATCGATCTTTTCACCTACTTCATAGTCGGCCAACCGATGCGGTTCACCCGCGGCAACGAAGTCGTAGTCGCTGAAGTTCAGGCCAGCGGGAATCACTAGATCCCCTGCAGCGACGACGTCAGTCAAGTCTGGGATCACTGTTTCCGGCGCAGGTGCGTCCACATCCCGTTTCTTCACCATGACCCAACGCGACCATTCGATGGCAACTTCGTCTCGCTGATTAGTTGCGACGGAGTGAACGTAAACGACGCCGGTTTTACCGTTGGAGTTCTGCTTTAGACCTGTGACAGTTGAAGTGGTGCGAAGCGTGTCGCCCGGTACTACCGGAACCCGAAACCGACCTTCGGCATATCCCAAGTTCGCGACCGCGTTGAGTGAAATATCGGGAACGGTCTTACCGAACGCAATATGGAATCCAATCAACTCTTCGACGGGATGAGGATCTAAACCAACCGCCGCAGCATTAGGTGCGGCAGAAGGAATACTGAAGCGTGTGGGATAAAGCGATCCGTAAAGAGCACGATCACCTTCCGTGACTGTTCGCGGTGTGGCGTGCTGGATGACCTGTCCGATCGAAAAATCCTCGAAGAAGTTTCCTGGATTTGTCTTACTCATGAGATTGAATTTATCTCGGACCACCTTGGTCACTGTTGGGTAGGTAGTGACAGGGGTGCATCAGCGTGGGCGCAAACCTGCAATACGAGTCGCTCCCGGTGAATCTGTCGATCTTTATCTTGGAGTCTGTCCAGCCGCACCGCGTTAAGGTCGCTGAGGCTATAACGTCAGGGCATGACTGAATCCCACGCTCCACTCGCCTGGCCGGGTCGGTGGCATCCGCTCGGAGTCACCCACGACGGCCTCGGCGTCAACATTGCACTGTGGAGTAAGGGAGCCGAACGCGTTGAGTTTTGTGTTCTCAACGATGACGGCAGTGAGACCCGCCATGAACTGGCAGAGCAGACCTTCCATATCTTCCACGGCTACGTTCCAGGAGTTGAGCCGGGCGCTCGCTACGGTTTTCGAGTACACGGACCCTGGCAGCCGGAGCAGGGTCTGCGATACAACCCCAATAAGCTCCTCATCGACCCCTACGCCCGCGCAATCACAGGTGAGCTGACGCTAGATCCTGCGGTCTTCGCTCACCAGGGCATGGACGATCTGCTGATGAGTGAGACAGACTCAGCACCTTTCGTACCTCACTCCGTGATCGTCGGTGATGGCTTCGATTGGAGCGGTGACACTCCCCCGAAGGTGCCGTGGGATGACACCGTCATCTACGAAACGCATGTGCGTGGCATGACTATGCGCCACCCCGAGGTGCCCGAGGCGCTTCGGGGCACCTATGCCGGATTGGCGCATCCGGCAGTCATCGAACATCTCACCGGACTCGGTGTCACCGCCGTCGAACTACTCCCGATTCATCACTTCGTCAGTGAGACATCGGTATTGGACCGAGGACTCGTCAACTATTGGGGCTACAACTCCATCGGTTACTTCGCTCCTCATGCTGAATATGCCGCTGCCGGCAGCACTGGTGATCAGGTCAATGAGTTCAAAGGCATGGTTCGGACACTGCATGAAGCCGGCCTGGAAGTCATTTTGGATGTGGTTTATAACCACACCGCAGAAGGCAATCAACTGGGTCCCACACTGTCGTTTCGGGGTATCGATAACGCTGGCTATTACCGACTCGCTGAGGATGCTCGCTACTACACCGACTACACCGGCTGCGGAAATACGCTGAATGCCTCACAACCCCACGTGCTGCAGCTCATAACCGACTCGTTGCGCTACTGGGTTGAAGAGATGCATGTCGATGGATTCCGATTCGATCTGGCTAGTGCGTTAGCGCGGTCCTTCCACGACGTCGACATGTTGGGTAACTTCCTAGCCACAGTGCAGCAGGATCCGGTACTGCGGGAAGTCAAACTCATTGCGGAACCTTGGGACGTTGGCGACGGCGGTTATCAAGTGGGTGAGTTCCCGCCGCTATGGACGGAATGGAACGACAAGTATCGAGACACTGTCCGGGATTACTGGCGCGGTGCTGGCCGAGTGGACGAGTTGGGCTGGCGATTGACCGGCTCAGCTGATCTGTATTCCTCAGACGGCAGACTGCCGTTCGCCTCGATCAACTTTGTTACCGCACACGACGGTTTCACTATGCGAGATCTGGTCACCTACGAACAAAAACACAATGAAGCCAACTTGGAAGATAACCGTGACGGCTCTAACGACAATCGCAGTCGCAACTACGGTGTAGAGGGCGAGACATCCGATGAGGGAATCAACCGGACTCGTCATCGTCAGTTACGCAACATTATGGCGACTCTCGTGCTGTCTACCGGAGTCCCCATGATCACCATGGGAGATGAAATTGGTCGCACCCAGGGCGGTAACAACAACGCCTACTGCCAAGACGACGACATTTCGTATATGTCCTGGGACTGGGAGCAATGGCAGCATCAACTTCTCGATTTTGCGCGCCGAGCGCTACGGATCCGTCGTGAACATCCAGCATTTCGACAGCGGTACTACTTCAGGGGTCGTCCGGTAACCGAGGGCGGTCAAAAGGATCTCGCCTGGATCGGCTCAGACGGTGAGGAACTCACCGATGAAACCTGGCAGAACCCAGAACTGCGTACGCTCGGAATGCAACTTTCCGGAGCGCTGCGAAGTCGAGATAGCTGGGGCAGGCATATAGCGGATTCGTCATTCTTGCTCTACCTGCACGCCGGCGAGGAAGACACTTCGGTGATACTTCCGCCATTACAAGAGGGCACCGGATATAAGCGATTACTGGATTCCAGCGTCGAGGGTGAACTCGATCGCCCACTGTTGGAACCGGCGGGCGCGAAAGTGCGACTACCAGCGCACAGCCTCATGCTCTTCGAGGTACCCGAGTAAGCGCAGCTATAGCTCCCGAACGTGGAACTTCCCGTTTTCTTCCTCGCCGACCAAAACTTTGTCAGCCAACCCGACGAATAAACCGTTATCCAAAACTCCCGGAATATTGTTGATCTGCTCCTCGAGTTGACCCGGATTGCTCAGGTGTTCGAAGTCTGTATCCAAGATGAAGTTTCCTTGGTCCGTGATCAACGGACCCGCTTTAGCCTTCGCCATCCGCAGTTCCGGTTTCCCACCCATATCCGTCAACTTCTGTTCCACCTGACGGTAGGCCAGCGGTAAGACTTCGACCGGGATTGGCATTTTCTGACCTAACCGCTCAACCAACTTGCTGCTGTCTACAACGATCACTAGCTTGTCTGCGCGCGCATCTACGAGTTTCTCTTCGGTGTGACAACCGCCACCGCCCTTGGTGAGGTTCAGCTTCGGATCCACTTCATCAGCACCATCAACGGCAAGATCAATACGGTCTACTTCATTTAATGTGGTCAGCGCCAACGAGTTCCGATTCGCCAACACCGAGGCCTGGAACGACGTAGGAACACATTGAAGACCCGGTAACTCACCGGCAGCCACCCGCCGACCTACATCTGCAACAAAGAATGCAGCAGTAGATCCCGATCCGAGGCCCAGGACCATATTCGGTTGCACCATGTCAGCCGCCTTAGCTGCCACATGTTTCTTTAGTTCATCTTGAAGATCCACGTCTAGCACCCTACGCAGTTACCGCGTCGTCATGCGCAGTACCGACATCTTTGCTTCTGACCGAAACCTCATGTTCAGCGTCCACAGATCCATCAGCCCGGCGCAGACTTGTAAACAGAGCGCCACGACGGTCTTGCCGCACTAGAGTTCGGGTGATGCCAAAAAACTCGACTTCACCTGATCTCGGATTAGGTAAACCCGGCGGACTAGTCCCTCCGCCGACACTGTCTGGTCGCTTCGGGATTCGCGACGTTCAGCCAGCGGTTGAATCGGGCAGGCGTCCAGTCAAAGCAGCCCAAGGTGAGAAAATAGAACTCTCTGCCACAGTTTTCCGAGAAGGCCACGAACTACTGGGGGTTGAAGCCGTCCTACAAGATCCGAGCGGCGCCGAGCACCGGGTACTGATGCATGAGGTTGGCTCAGGTGATGACCGGTGGGCGGCGAACTTTCGCTTCGAAGAAGAAGGTGACTGGAGTTTCGCCATTTGTGCTTGGCACGATCCGGTAGCGACCTGGTTGCATCGCGCCCGAATCAAAATCCCGGTTGGTTCTGACCGAGAGTTGGAATTGGCCGAGGGAGCTCTGCTACTGGAACGAATCGTTCGAATAACTGACGATGCCGCTATCCAGAAAGAGTTTCGAGATGTCGCCAAAGTCTTGCGTGACACCGATAGATCCGGTCGGGATCGACTGGCACCAGTAGAGACGAAGGCGTTTCGCAAACTGCTCCGCGACAATCCCCTACGTGACTTCGTTGCCGAGAGCGCTGGCTGGCCGGTACGGGTGGAACGGCAACGAGCCCTCTTCAGCGCTTGGTATGAAATGTTTCCCCGCAGTGAAGGGGCGTCGGCCGACCCGCCACAATCGGGCACGCTGGCTCAGGCCGCTCAGCGATTACCCGATATCGCTGGCATGGGTTTCGACGTGGTCTATCTGCCACCGATTCACCCCATTGGCCACCAGCACCGCAAAGGTAGGAACAACACGACCGAGGCAGCCGCGGGCGACCCCGGATCGCCATGGGCGGTCGGCTCGGCCGAGGGCGGTCATGATGCAATCCATCCTGATCTTGGCACGATGGCTGACTTTGACGATTTCGTCGCTACAGCTTCCAAAAATGGCTTATCAGTAGCCTTGGATCTCGCACTACAAGCCGCACCTGATCACCCATGGGTCACCGAACATCCGGAGTGGTTTCAAGCCCGAGCAGACGGCAGCATCGCCTACGCGGAAAATCCGCCCAAGAAGTATCAGGACATCTATCCGCTTAACTTCGACGACGACCCCGAAGGCCTGTATGCCGAGATCGTCAGAATTGTTCGCCACTGGTTATCTCACGGTGTTCGGATTCTGCGAGTAGACAATCCGCATACGAAACCGCTTTGGGTGTGGGATCGATTGATTGGCGAGATCAATGCCACCGATCCGGATGTGATCTTCCTGGCTGAAGCCTTTACTCGGCCAGCGATGATGCGCGCCCTTGCGTCCGTGGGATTCCAGCAGTCCTATTCTTATTTCACTTGGCGGAACGATAAGCCGGAACTGACCGAGTATCTGGAGGAACTCAGCGGTCCAGCAGCGGCCTATATGCGACCTAACTTCTTCGTGAATACACCTGACATCTTGCCGGAATTCCTCCAGCACGGCGGTCCGGCCGCATTCGCCATCCGCGCGACTCTCGCCGCCACAATGTCGCCGTCATGGGGTATGTACTCCGGCTTCGAACTCTTCGAACATCAAGCTATTCGCCCAGGTAGTGAGGACTACTTGGATTCCGAGAAGTTTCAGTATCGCCCTCGGGACTGGGTCGCCGCACAACGTCATGGCCACACCTTGATCGGCTACGTCGGCATGCTCAATGCCGCTCGCCGTGAAAATCCCGCCCTACAAGCATTGCGCAACATTAAGTTCCATCACGCGGATGATGCCGATGTCATCGTGTATTCCAAACAGGATCACGGAAACACGGTAATCGTCGTCGTGAACTTGAACCCCCACGAGACTCGGGAAACTACCGTACGACTCAATATGCCTGCGCTGGGTTTGGAGTGGCACGACACCATTCGGGTGACCGATCTAGTCAGCGGCGGTCAATGGACCTGGCATCCCGATTTCTACGTAAAGCTCACGCCACATGATCAAGTTGCTCATATAGCAGTGGTGCGAGAGTGAGCTCGCTAATCGAGCCGATCAGCCATACGACGCGCAACGAGCCGCGTCGCGGGAAAGGATGAAGTATGTCGTCACCCACTCCATTCCCCGTTAGCGACGAAATGATCGATGTGCTCGTCGACGGTGCCAGCCACGACCCCCATGCCATCTTGGGCCCCCATCCCCATGATTCCGGGGTAACTGTGCGCGCACTCCGTCCGATGGCGGAGTCGGTAACCGTTGTCTCCGGTGACACCAACTACCCCATGGAACATGAGAGTCGTGGCGTGTGGCGGGCAGTCTTACCAGTGGCTGATGTACCTGACTACGGACTGACCGTTGACTATGGCGAAGGTCCAAGACCTGCGGAAGACCCCTACCGTTACCTGCCCACTCTCGGCGATATCGATATTCATCTGTTGGGAGAGGGGCGCCATGAGCAACTGTGGCAGGCGCTCGGCGCTCATACCCGCACCTACGACAGTGAACATGGCCCGGTGTCTGGGACCTCATTCGCGGTGTGGGCACCCTCGGCCCGTGGAGTTCGGGTGGTGGGTGACTTTAATTTCTGGGACGGGGCTGCTTACCCCATGCGCTCATTGGGCTCATCGGGGGTGTGGGAGTTATTTATCCCGGGCGTCGAAGATGGTGCCCGATACAAGTTCGCCATCCTGGGTGAGGATTACATCTGGCGAGAGAAAGCCGACCCAGTCGCATTTGCGACCGAGGTTCCGCCACAATCCGCATCCGTGGTCTTCACGTCTGACTATGAATGGGGTGACAGTGAGTGGCTGTCACGTCGAGCTAAGGCGGATCCGCTGGCATCGCCTATGAGCATCTACGAAGTCCACTTGGGGTCCTGGCGTCGCGGCTTGGACTATGACCAACTGGCGGAAGAGCTCACCGAATACGTTTTGGATCAGGGCTTCACCCACGTCGAACTACTCCCGGTCACCGAGCACCCATACGAGCCGTCGTGGGGCTACCAGGTCACATCGTATTTCGCACCGACCAGCCGGTTTGGAAGTCCGGATCAGTTCCGGCATTTAGTCGACCGCCTACATCGCGCCGGCATCGGAATCATCATGGATTGGGTGCCCGGGCATTTCCCCAAAGATGATTGGGCCTTGGGCCGGTTCGATGGAACACCACTGTACGAACACCCAGATCCTCGTCGGGGAGAACAACTTGACTGGGGCACCTACATCTTCAACTTTGGCCGTCGCGAAGTCCGCAACTTCCTCGTTGCTAATGCGGTGTACTGGCTTGAGGAATTCCATATCGACGGTCTTCGTGTCGATGCCGTGGCTTCGATGTTGTACCTGGACTACTCCAGGAAAGACGGTGAATGGCTCCCCAACGAACATGGCGGTCGCGAACACTTGGAAGCGGTTGAGTTCCTGCAGGAAATGAACGCCACCGTGTACAAACGAGTCCCCGGGATTGTGACCATCGCCGAGGAATCGACGTCGTGGCCCGGCGTAACCCAACCCACCTATCTGGGCGGACTCGGTTTCGGGTTCAAGTGGAATATGGGCTGGATGCACGACTCACTGGGCTACATCGGACGTGAACCGATCTATCGGCAGTACCACCACTCGGAAATGACATTTTCGATGGTCTACGCGTACAGCGAGCACTTCATTTTGCCCATTAGTCACGACGAGGTTGTGTACGGCAAAGGTTCATTGGTCGGAAAAATGCCTGGTGACCGCTGGCAGCAGCTTGCCGGCGAGCGAGCCTATCTCGGCTTTATGTGGGCCCATCCAGGTAAACAACTTCTCTTTATGGGCGCCGAGATCGCTCAGTCAGGCGAATGGAGCGAGCAAAAATCGCTGGACTGGTGGCTACTTGAGTATGAAGAACATCGGGGCGTGCAGCAGTGCGTAGCCGATATGAATCGCGCCTACACCGACACCCCCGCCATGTGGCAACTCGATGACGACCCCGGCGGATTTGAGTGGATCGATGCCAATGACGCCGTCAATAACGTTTTTTCCTGGCTTAGGTTCGGATCTGACGGATCAATCATGGCCTGTATCGCCAATATGGCGCCCATAGTTCGAGACAGTTACCGCGTCGGATTACCCCGGGCCGGAAATTGGACCGAAATCCTGAATACCGATGCAGCCGATTACGGTGGATCCGGGGTTGGGAACCTGGGTGGGGTTGAGGCGACTACCACCCAGCAGCACGGCCAGGAGTTTTCAGCGGAAATGGTGCTACCACCATTAGCCACGGTGTGGCTTCGTTGGGACGGCTGACCTAGCTTCGATCAGCCCACTGCAGCATGCCATCTATGTTCTGCCGCAAGGCTTCGCTCGCCATAGCGTCAGCGCCCTTTGTCATTGCCATGAACTTCAGGGTTCCGACATCTTTCTTGACGGGTGCCGACGACAACGCATAGGCGACCGCATCGTCCTGCAATAACCAGGCACCAAGGTTGTAGGCAGTGCGAGCGCCGTCCTTCTTATTCAATCCCGCTGTACCGTCATCATCCTGGTTCCAGGCGATGATGCGCCAACCGTCTCTGGAGTCGACCTCGGTGAGCTTGATCTGAACCTGCATCTTGCCCAGAACCGGCAAACTCATCCGTTGGATGTAGGTGACATCGGTGTCAGACTGCCGATCGATGATCTCAGTGGATTCGACATATTTCACATTCTCTGGGTAATGCTCAACGTCGAGAATGCACGTGGCCATTGCTGGAATATCGACTGTCGCAGGGCGCAGTCCAACGCCTTCGCTGGTCGGACGACTTTCGTACCGCCAAGACGTGTGGTTGAACTTGTCTCGCTTCAGTTTCTCCAAATGTGGCATTACGCGATCTAGAAATTCTTCGGCGCTCACTTGGACCTCCCAGGTATGCCTCGAAAGTTTAGGTGACACTATCCGTCGCTGGCCTGCCGGGGAGCCTTTGGTCCGGCACAATGGCACTGCCAGGCCACGATCGAACCTACAAACTATGGGTTTCGGCGCCCGGTTTCTGGTAGCAACAAGTTCGTGAAGGGAAGGATCTACCATGGCGAAACCGACTCGACTGGCGATCATCGAGGGAAGCACTCGCGTTCAGCGACAAGGTGAAAACGTTTCAAAATGGTTCACAAACTACGTGCAACAAAATCCGCGGTTTGAAATCGATCTGATCAAACTGGCGGATATGGACCTCGATCCGGTTCAGTCCCAGGACCACCCTCGAAGTGGAAAGTACAGTCCAGGTGTCCAGGCATTCGCAGATCGAGTTGGTGCCGCAGATGCTTTCGCCTTCGTAACTCCGGAGTACAACCACAGTTTCCCGGCATCGCTGAAACATGCGCTCGATTCCTGTTACGCCGAATGGAACGGTAAGGCTGCGGTCGTTGTGTCTTACGGTGGCGTTTGGGGTGGTATGCGCGCAGCTGAGCAACTTCGACCCATACTCTCCGGTTTGGGTATCGCTACGATGCGAGATTCCATCTCAATCACTGCAGTGGCCACCCACTTCCCACCGGACGGACCTCCGGTCGAACTTGAGCCGGTCGAGACAGTGGCCTCATCGCTCCTAGTGGAACTTGATTGGTGGGCGCAAGCTTTGGCGGCGAAACGTGCCGTTGACCCCTATCCCTGACGGAACCAACTATCGGTCTCTAGAACAGGGCATTCGCCAGATCAGAACGGGCCCGAGCAACGCTAGGGTCATCTGGTCCGACAACTTCAAACAACTCAAGTAACCGCTCGCGCAGTTTCGCTCGGTCATCTCCGGTCGTGACCCGGACTCCATCGATGAGGCGGGCGAATGCAGCGGGAAAATCTCCTCCGGCTGCCAGTACGTCAGAGGCCAACATCACCGCAACGACATCAGTCGGATTCTCGTTCGCGGCCGCTAACGCTGCTGCAGCATCAGTCGTACCCACTCGCTCGTACAGCTCCGCACTAGCTAGACCCGCTTTCGCTACCGCATCTGCCGGATCTCGCTGCAGCACGGCTTCGAATGATTGGGCTGCGGTAGCCCAATCTGAGGATTCCATGGCTTGATAGGCAGCCTCGAGATCAGGATCGATGGGATCTGGCTCCGGTTCCGCTGCGACCTCGGTCTCAGGGTCCGCCGCGACGGTGCCAGTCACACCCGCTTTTGCAGCTTCGGCAAGAACTGCATCCAAATACTGCCGCGCTTGTTCTTCTGGGACTGCACCTTGGAACAGCGGCAATGGTTGACCCTTGATGACAGCAAATACCGATGGGATCGACTGAACCTGGAAGGCTGCGCCAATTCGCTGTTCGGCCTCAACATCGATCTTCGCGAGCACCCATTGCCCGGCATACTCGGCGGCCAGTTTCTCCAAGATCGGGGACAGCGTCTTACACGGTTCGCACCAGTCCGCCCACATGTCGATGATCACCGGTACGGTCATCGACTTGTCGATGACATCAGTTTGGAAGGTGGCTTCGGTGACGTCGATTACGACACCACCCGGCGCATCAGCGGCTTTCGCTACTGCTTCACGTTGGGCAGCCAGGGCACCGAGATCGACCGCACCCCGCAAGGACATAGATTCGCTCATTCGCCCATTGTTGCAAACGGGTCAAGGTCGACTTGTCACGCCCGACAGTCCATTTAGGCCTAACGCCACCACGCCGCTTGCACACCAGAAGCGGCCGTTACGCGCTGGGCGACCGCGTGCATTGTCCGGTAGCGGAGCCGGTCGCCGCCAGCGGTGAACTCCAACTGGAGTTGTCCACCGCCGCCCATGAGTAATAGGTGGCGCCAGTCTGGAGTGACCGCGAAATAGGAGATATCCGCATACGGGATTCGCCATAGCGGCTGTTTCGCTGCGCGATCTCGACTGACGACGACGCCTTGATCGGTAACCGAAGCGCGGTATTCCACACCGGAGATACGCACTTTGCCGAGTCGACGAGGGGGTAACGCTTTGGGACCCAACTCGGCCTCTTCGTATGTCGTCAAAGAGTCCGGACCTGGCCAGTTCCGTTTAATGAACAGCACGAGGAATGGTGCGGCTATGGCCATCAAGAACAATCCGGCGAGCAGCTGCCCTCCGGCCTCGACAGCGTCACTTGGTGTGGCGGGCTGTTGCGCCGCATCGCCGACAATAACCACTACCAACACAACTAGGCCGTTGTTGAGGGCATGCATCACGATGGGGACCCAGAGGGATCGACATCTCAAATACATCAAACCCATGACGAGCCCGAAGACGCTCGCACCGATGGGATCCACGTGCAGAATTCCGAATAGAATCGCCTGCACGATGAGTGCTGTGCCCAAACGCCATTTGACCGCCCAGCGCTCGAGAAGTATTCCTCGGAAAATGAGTTCTTCCACAACCGGCGGGATCACAGCAATCGTGATGAGCAGCACCACAACGTTGGAGCCGGAGTTGATTTGGGCGCCTTCAACATAGCCCGGTGCAACAGCGGCGGTTATGACGCTGGCACCCAATGAGAACACCAGCAAAACCGGAACCATACCTAGGACAACCCACCAGTACGTTCCGATTCGGGGGATCTTGAAGAACCGAGCTAACTGGACCTTATTTCGCCACTGTAGGAAGAACGCCCACAGCACCAGCGGCAAATAGAACAGCGCAAGGAACAGCTCGTCGGGCAACGCATTACCGGGAGTCAGAGCTTCCAGAACTACACCCACACCAGCGATTACCAGGTACCCACCCAAAGCGAACAGCAGCAACCATCGAGCACGAACTGTCGTGAAAACAGAACCGGGTGTCACTGTCGGAATCGAGGGGTCAGTAGTCACAGCGCCATAGGCTGGTGTCGTCATAACCGGGGGCTGAACGGTCGTCGCCGCTGTAGTGGTGTGATCAGCCGCAGCAGCCTGCGGTTCTATGACCTCCGTGGGATGCTGCTGACTAGTTTCGACAACCTCGGTGATGCTCTCATCCGGCGCTAGGTCTGGTCCGTCATTGGCCGACGGGTTCGGGAAACCGTCGGACTGCTCATCCGGTGGTGGGGTGGGTTCAGTCATCGCATCTCCCGCTCTAAGCCGATTTCCGTCAGTAACGTGTGAGCCGCCGTGTAAGGATCCAGTTCCCCGCCAGTGACTCGCGTTGCCAACTCTTTCAGTTTCTCGCTATTCGCGTCGATTCGCCCCATGAAGGCTTCCTCAGCCAAGGACGAGACTTCCGCGGCGGCGCGGGCAGCGCGGCGACTTGCCAACTGTCCCGACGCTGCCGTAGCGGTGTAATGCTCAGCTATCGCGTCAACCAACTCGGACAGGCCCTTGCCATCGGTCGCAGAGATTCCCAGCACCGGTGGTCGCCAATCTCCCGGTGCCACCGGTTTGGCACTGATCATGGCTCGAAGTTCCCGGCGGGCAGCGCTCGCACCCGGTCGATCAGACTTATTGACCGCGATGACGTCACCAATCTCCAGCAAACCCGCCTTATTGGCCTGGATTCGATCTCCCATACCTGGGGCCATCAGAATCAGCACGGTGTCAGCAAAGCGAACAACATCAACTTCGTTCTGACCAACGCCTACGGTTTCCACCACCACGACATCGAAGCCACACGCATCAAGTACTCGAATCGCACCAGGCGTAGCCGCAGATAAGCCGCCCAGCTGACCGCGAGCCGCCATAGACCGGATAAACACATCGCGATCTGTGCTGTGTTCGGTCATACGTACCCGGTCACCTAGCAGCGCCCCACCCGTGAAGGGTGATGATGGATCAATCGCTACCACCGCGACCCGAAGACCTTGTTTTCGCCACAGTCCGACCAAGGCAGATGTCGTAGTTGATTTACCAACCCCGGGAGCACCGGTAATGCCGACGATATGTGCCGATCCTGCGAGCGGAGCAAGCCTACGACCGATGGCCTCCGCTGCCTCAGAACGTTCCTCAACGGCAGAGATCAGGCGAGCTTGACTACGTCGATCCCCCTGTAGCGCCCGTGCCACGGTCTCTTCGGGATCGGTGATCCGCGAAGAGCCGGAAGCAGCAGATGAGGTCACTCGGACTAGGCAGTTGGTACGCGAAGAATCAGGGCGTCGCCTTGGCCACCGCCGCCGCACAACGCAGCAGCACCAGTGCCGCCACCCCGACGCTGCAGTTCCAGCGCCAGATGCAACACAATGCGAGCACCAGACATACCAACTGGATGGCCCATAGCGATCGCGCCACCGTTCACATTCACTTTGTCGTCGTCGAAGCCCAACTTCTTTGATGAGACGAGTCCGACCGCAGCAAAGGCTTCGTTGAGCTCCACCAGGTCCAAACTATCCGGAGAAATTCCCTCTTTCTCGCAGGCCTTCACGACGGCGTTGGCTGGCTGCTCCTGAAGCGACGCATCGGGACCGGCGACAACTCCGTGCGCGCCAATCTCTGCAATCCAGGAAAGCCCTAGCTCTTCAGCCTTGTCTTTGCTCATCACGACAAGAGCGGCCGCGCCGTCACTGATCTGTGATGAAGATCCAGCCGTAATCGTGCCGTCTTTAGCGAAAGCAGGGCGTAACCGACCGAGGGTCTCGGTGGTGGTGTCTGCGCGGACGCCTTCATCGACGTCGAAGATAACGGGATCTCCCTTACGCTGCGGGATCTCAACCGCGACGATTTCGTCGTCGAATAGTCCGTTCTTCTGGGCTTCTGCTGCTCGCTGGTGTGACTGTGCGGCAAAAGCGTCCTGCTCTTCCCGGGTTAAGTTGTAGCGGCTGTTATATCCCTCGGTGGAGACGCCCATAGCGGCTTGATCAAATGCGCAGGTCAATGCGTCTAGTGCGGTCGAGTCTTGCAGCGTGGTGTCGCCGTATTTGAAACCGGCGCGGCTGTTCGCAAGTAAGTGGGGGCCTTGGGTCATGGACTCCATACCGCCGGCAACAACCACGTCGTACTCACCAGCTCGGATGAGCTGATCCGCTAAGGCGATCGCGTTGATACCGGATAGGCAGACCTTATTGATGGTCAACGCTGGAACGTCCATACCGATACCTGCTGCCACGGATGCTTGTCGAGCGGGATTCTGTCCGGCACCCGCCTGGATGACCTGACCCATGATCACGTAATCCACATCGTCTGCGCTGACACCAGAGCGATCCAGTGCCCCCTTGATAGCTACACCGCCGAGATCTGCGGCGGAAAAGCCCTTCAAAGAGCCGGCCAAACGTCCCATCGGAGTACGCGCACCTGCGACAATCACGGACTTAGTCATTCGAGCCTCCAGGCATCTAGGTTAGGCGGAATTCGATGTCGAACCCCGAGTCCTCGGCAGTTGGACCGCGGATTGCACCTAACGGAGTCGTTCCAGGGTATCTCGACCGCGCCATACGGCCCAAAACCGACGTCCACTCACTCCAAGAGTGAGGCGACGCGGGCACTCGAGAGAAGATCCGCCACAATAGCGGTATGAACGAAGCTGTATCTGCCATCGCCACCCGGATTGATCATGTCGGGATTGCAGTTCCCAATCTTGATGACGCCGTCGAGTTCTACCGGAATGCGTTCGGCCTGAAATCGGTCCACGAGGAAACCAACGAAGAGCAGGGCGTTCGGGAAGCAATGCTGCAGATCGGCGATAGTTACCTACAGTTACTCGCGCCACTCAGCGATGACTCACCCATCGGAAAATTTCTGGATCGAAACGGTCCCGGTATCCAGCAAGTCGCCTTCGGAGTAGATGACATCGAGGCAGCCGGTGAACAACTTCGCTCCGCAGGCGTTCGGGTGCTGTACGACTCCCCCAAGACTGGGACTGGCGGATCCAAAGTGAATTTCGTCCACCCGAAGGACTGCGGCGGAGTACTGGTCGAACTTGTGGAATCCACCGGAAACCTCCACTGACCGTCACTCGTTGTAGCGACTGCCGGTTCGCCATAGTTGACCGGACTCTGCCAACCAGCACGACCACCTGTCGTTTCGGTCGTTGCCGCGTGTCTCTCAAGGCAGTGGGCGGCTAGCACGAGACACTATCTGTCGTGAACGTCGATAGCTGGATTGCTTCGGTGAGCGAGTTCGCTTCCCAAATGGAACCGTGGGAATGGGTCGTTGCCGCCGCGATTGCGGGGCTGCTGCTCTTCGGAATCATTAAGCAGGCGGCCAAAATTGCTGTCGTCGCAATCGTTCTCATGGGCGTAGGGATCGTCTTGTTGAATCTGCAATTTCAGGACTGGAACATCAACTTCTAACCTGGCAACGCATGTGATCGCCACATGGGGCTGATTTCCAGCGCTGCTGCGGATTACAAATATCCACGCGCACTTTACTCATCGGGCGATCACGGTATAGATCAGCAAGATATGGGGTTGCCTCGCTAACGTGAGCCTATGCAGGCACCGCGAATCCACGTACCGCCTGCACGCAGTGCGACTGCTCTGTCACTAGGTGCAGTGCTACCGGTCACCAAACTGCTACCAAAGCCCGTGCACTTTGTGCTTGCCGGTGGCGGTTCACGCGGCGCAGTCCAATGGGGACTGTTGCAGGCCCTTTCAGAGACTGACCTCCGACCAGATGCCATGATCGGCACGTCTGCCGGAGCCTTGTCGGGCGTCGTCGTGGCTGAGGATCCGGGCTCCGGAATGAACCGGCTGGCCTATATCTGGGCACAGTTGGATACAAAGTTCGTGATTGGTGACAACTGGCTGTCTAGCCTCACGAATGCCCGTGAGAGCGCACTCATGGAGAACACCGCCATCAAGGAAACCCTGGAAGCAGTTGTCGGGGCGCACGAATTTGATGAGTTGGCAGTTCCGTTCGCCACCGTCGCGACTGACCTCGCAACCGGTTTACCTCACGTTATGGATAAAGGCCCCCTCATTCCCGCCCTACTGGCGTCTTCTGCGATACCGGGATTGTTGCCGCCGGTGAAGGTTGATGGTCGCCTGTTGATCGATGGGCTTGCCAGTGCAAATCTTCCGGCTGTCCCTGCCGTTGAGCGTGGCGCCGGCAGCATCGTCGTACTTGATACCGGTTCCCGGAGTCTGGGCGAAATGGGTCCGTCCGCACGCAAAGTCATCGCCCGACTAGCCGCGTCGCTGTCTGCAGTGCAGCGACGCAATCAACTCACTCAAGCAGCACGCGAGGTCCCCGTGGTGCTATTGCCAACACCGGATA
This sequence comes from Candidatus Nanopelagicales bacterium, assembly GCA_029939085.1. Classification (GTDB taxonomy): domain Bacteria; phylum Actinomycetota; class Actinomycetes; order S36-B12. The sequence continues at coordinate 3,411 of JAOZTQ010000008.1, read as the reverse complement.
ACCTGGGCGGCACCCTCGACTTCGGCGCCACCATGTCCGCGGCCAGTGAGACCTATTCCATGGCCAGGGAATTCCTACTGGACTTAGTTCGCAATGAGCACCGCAAACTCAGTCCTGGGCTATATCTGCGGGCTAACAGCAGCGAAAGCGACATCATCAATCCCGATCTGCTGCGACCGGTGACCTCATGATGCCGCGAATTCTTGATGTACTGCCGCGACCAGTCGCCTGGGTCTTTACTAGCGGTGGCGGCAGGGCCGCCGCGCAGGTTGGTATGGCTGAGGTGCTTTTTGAACAGGAATACCAGCCAGATCTATTGGTGGGGTCTTCCTTTGGCGCCATCAACGCGGCAGCACTCGCCGACTCACAGCCGGGCCACTCGCGGCTGCGAAAGGCGTGGCACGACATGGCAGAACTATCGGTCTTTGCATCTCCAGGAGCTGCTGCAGTTCGAGGACTGGGCCCCCGCGGAAACAAGCACGTCCGTCAGTTCCATGCACTCCTCGCTGATCTTTTTGAAGCCGATGACACAACCCCGCTACATCCCGATGTGACGGTGGTGGCCAGTAACTTGGCCGATGGCGCCCCCCGCCCGCTCAGTGATGGTCCACTCGTACCAGCGGTAGCAGCGGCCTGCTCGATACCGGTCCTGTTACCGCCGGCGCAAATCGGTGGCGAGTACCTAGTGGATGGCGGGTTAAGTGCTGCAACTCCAGTTCGGCAGGCAGCTCGCGCGGGCGCGGCATCCATAGTCTTGTTAGACACCGGTACCAGCGCAGTCCCTGAGCAGGAGGTCCTCGATATGCGATGGTGGCAAGTGGCCGCTTTGGCCTACAACCACCAGATCCGATCTCAGATTGGTTATGCGTTGCCGGCCGTGGCAGAGAAGATGCCTATTGCCGTGATCTCCTCAGATGAGGGCAGCGTCCTCGATTTCTCGGATCCCGATGAACAGTTTCAAGTGGGCCGCCGAATCGCGGCTGCAGCGTTGGCGCGCGATCTGCGAGATCAGGATCTGGCTGAGCCGGGGGTTCACGGTGTTCTCGCGCGAGACCGCCAACATTAGAACAATGCAGCGCTTTGACCTGCGCAGATGTGATCCGTTCCGCAGCGACCGAACCCCGGTAGTAAGCCCTTTCCCGGTCTGATCTACGGTATGTGAGCAACCGCCACCACCTGATCCAGGAGGCTTACATGCAGGACATTCGCGACGCAATCATGGCTGGCGACACCTCTTCTGAGGAGTTCGCAGCGATGGAACTGCCCGAGGCGTATCGGGCCATCACGCTTCATAAAGATGAAGAAGAGATGTTTGCCGGGATGGATTCCAATGAGAAGGATCCCCGCAAGTCGCTGCACCTAGATGAAGTCCCGCTCCCCGAGTTAGGTCCCGGCGAAGCCCTCGTGGCGGTCATGGCCAGCGCCATCAACTACAACACTGTGTGGTCAGCGCTGTATGAGCCGGTCTCAACCTTTTCCTTCCTGCGCCGCTACGGCAAACTCAGCCCGTTGGCTGCCCGTCACGACCTGCCGTATCACATTCTTGGTTCCGATCTAGCCGGCGTCGTACTGCGCACCGGACCAGGCGTGCACCTCTGGAACCCCGGCGATGAAGTGGTCGCGCACTGCCTCAGTGTTGAACTTGAAGACAGCGCGGGTCACAACGACACCATGTTGGACCCGGAACAACGCATTTGGGGATTCGAAACCAACTTCGGTGGCCTTGCTGAAGTTGCCCTAGTTAAGAGCAATCAGCTGCTACCCAAGCCCAAGCACCTGAGTTGGGAAGAGGCGGCCTCACCTGGTCTCGTGAACTCCACGGCCTACCGCCAACTTGTTTCGCGCAACGGTGCTGGCATGAAGCAGGGCGACACCGTACTTATTTGGGGTGCCTCTGGCGGTCTCGGGTCCTATGCGACTCAGTACGCCCTGAACGGTGGTGCTGTGCCGATCTGCGTCGTCTCATCTGAAGAAAAGGCAGAGATCTGCCGCAAGATGGGTGCGGAGTTGATCATTGATCGTCGCGCCGAGGGGTTCAAGTTCTGGAAAGACGAGAACACTCAGGATCCCAAGGAATGGCTGCGGTTCGGTAAACGAATCCGGGAACTCACCGGTGGCGAAGATCCCGACATCGTGTTCGAGCATCCAGGACGTGAGACGTTCGGTGCGTCCGTCTTCGCGACTCGTAAGGGCGGAACTATCGTCACGTGTGCGTCGACGTCTGGTTACATGCACGAGTACGACAACCGTTACTTGTGGATGAACTTGAAGCGGATCATCGGTTCGCACTTTGCCAACTACCGTGAGGCATTCGAAGCTAACCGCCTTGTCGACAAGGGGATGATTCACCCGACCGTTTCCCAGGTGTTCCCACTCGAAGAAAGCGGTGAAGCCGCTCGCCAGGTGCACCACAATCTGCATCAGGGCAAGGTCGGCGTCTTGGCGCTGGCTCCTGAGGAAGGCCTCGGGGTCCGAGATCAAGATAAGCGCGACCAGTACGAAGACGCGATTAATCGGTTCCGCGGGGTCTGATCGGAGACGGCACTTGCCCAAGCGAGTTGAACCGGTGATGGCACCGCTGTCTAAACGCGAATCGCCTAACGATCAACGGTAGGGTGTCATCGTTCCGCGATAGGAGAAGCCGGTGGGAATCCGGCGCTGACCCGCAACCGTGAGCCTTCGGGCGAGCCGGACCACCTGTCTCGGGCTTTTGTGTACAGCCGTCGAGGACTGCGGCAGCCACTCCCGGCATGATGTCCTCGCCTTGATGAAAGGTGAATGAGACGAATGCTTATCCGAGTCACTCGCCAGGCGCTCGCCGCTGCAGTTATCGCATTGTTGTGTCTACTCAGCCCGGTTGGTTCGGCCGCCAACGCTGAAGAATTCACCTATTGGTCGTTGTGGGAAGTTAGTGACGGTCAGTGGGTGGATTCGCAAACCGGTGCAGCCGATATCGAACTCGACGACGAGTCAGTCATTGCTGCCAAATATCTACGCAGCGAAGTAACGCTTACTGAGGCAGATGCGCCCAGCCAACCCGCACAGTTCGATGAACTGTGTCCAGACGCGAGCCCTGCGCCTGACGGATCGGTCAACGTTGCCGTAGTGATTGACTACGGGACTTCTGATCTCGTCTCGACTGGGCAGTCGCCACCGGCTACTTCGGTCTCGTGTCAGGCAATATCGAAGCCCGCATCGGGAGCCACAGCCTTATCGCAAGCCGCGACAGTCTCAGCGGACTCCGACGGATTCATCACTGCCCTCAATGGCTATCCCGGTGATAACGCCGAGGCGTCAGGTACTGACGACAATCGAGACAGTGAAGAGTCCGGATTGTCGCTGATCTGGATCATCATCCTCATCGCGGTCGTTGTTCTCATCATCTTGGCGATAGTGGTGCAGGTAAGGCGA
>JAOZTQ010000092.1 GCA_029939085.1 Candidatus Nanopelagicales bacterium | reverse complement strand
CGGCCTCAATGACGATGGTGGCGCGGGTCATGGCTGCGATCATGCGGTTTCGTTCCAGGAAACTATGTTTTTGAGGGGGTGCCTGACCAGATTGCTCCGCAAGTATCAGACCCTTATCCATCACCCGATCCAGTAGTCGTGAAGTAGCGGTCGATTGGGGTCGATCGATCCCACCGGCCACCACGGCGCATGTGGTGCCTCCTGCTGACATTGCGCCAATATGTGCTGCCGTATCTATTCCGCGAGCCGCCCCTGAAAATATCGACCAACCTGTTGCTGCCAGTTCAGCTGCTAAACGTTCCGCAACTGCCAGACCGTGGGGGGTGGCACTCCTGGCTCCAACAATCGCGACGGAACGGAGCGCGAGCAGCCTAAGTGCACCGGTGCCTCTGACGAAGATCTGTTGTGGGCGATCACCGCAAAGGTCATTAAGCTGCGTCGGCCACCCGCCATCACCAGTTCGAAAATCTCGTGAATCACTCTTCATGACCTCACCAGAGCTCGATCTTGTCGCATAGCCGCGGCTTCGATGAGCTCAACCTCTCCCGGTCGATCTACTCCTGCTAGATCTGAAATGGTCCATGCCAACCGAAGAATTCGATCGAGGGCACGAAGACCCAACTGATTGTTGTGCCGCCAATCCTCCATGATCTTGACTGCCGACTCATCCGGTGGAAAACGCTTGCGAAGCTGTTCACCCGGTACGCGACTATTCAGCAGACTGTTTATCGGAGCGAGCCTGGCAGCTGATCTTTCTCGAGCCTGCTGCACTCGATTGCGCACGTCCTCGGATCGATCGCCAGGGGTGGATCCAACCGGACTACCTACTCGAATGTGCATATCTATCCGATCCAAGAGTGGACCGGATATGCGCTGTTGGTAACGACGAATCTCGTTCGGAGAGCATTGACAAGACATACCTCCCGAATCGCCGCAGGGACACGGATTGGCTGCGATAACCAGTTGAAATTCTGCGGGAACTCGTTCGACAAAAGCCGCTCTCGCTACGTGCACGCTCCCGGATTCCAACGGTTGCCGCAACGCCTCAAGAGCCCCACGACTGAACTCAGGTGCTTCATCAAGAAACAATACGCCGTGATGTGCGAGGCTGACCTGACCCGGACGCAGCATGCCACCCAAGGAGCCACCGACCATCGCAACCAGTGTGGTCGAGTGGTGCGGTGAAACAAACGGTGGCCGACGGTCAATACCAGTCCGGGTGGTCACGGATGCATCTCGCAATGCACACACTTCGAGAGCTTGCTGGTCGCTGAGTGGCGGCAGTAAGGCCGGTAATCCACGAGCGAGCATTGTCTTGCCGACGCCCGGCGGACCCGACAGCAGAATATGATGGCCACCCGCCGCAGCGACCTCCATCGATCGGCATGCAAGTCTTTGCCCAATCACTTCTTCCAAGCCAGTAGCAGAGTAAGTCGATACGTCAGGCAGCGGTTGGATTCGCTCGGGCTTGCTTTCGCCCGTTAGTACCCGAATAGCATCGGCCAAGTTAGTTACGGGTATCGGCTTAATCCCAGGCACAAGCGCGATTTGAGAAATCGTTTCCGGGCAGCCAAAAACTTTTGTGCCTGGTTTATCACGAGCCACGCTTAATGCAGTAGTCACGGCCCCCGGCACGGATCTAACTGATCCGTCCAAACCCAACTCACCTAGATACACGGGACCTTGAGCAATTGACGGAGGAATTGATTCAGCTGAGGCCAGCACGGCGACGGCAATGGCAAGGTCGAGACCGGAGCCGCGCTTATGCTCGAATGCTGGTGACAGACCGACGGTAATTCGTCCGGTGGGCCAATTAAAGCCGCTGTTTCCGATCGCTGAGCGCACCCGATCCCTTGACTCGCTTATAGCGGTATCTGGTAAACCAACAATGGTCATCCCAGGGAGACCATTGCTTAAGTGAGCTTGTACTTCGACGAGCTGCCCGGAAATCCCATTGCTCAGAGCTCCGTAACTGACGCGTACCGCCATCAGACAGCGCCTCGAACGTGGTGAATGGTGCTCGTGTTGTCGGTGTGGATTTGAATACCAATAACGTCAATCCTGATGGAGTTACCACCATTTTGCGTTTCGATTTGCCACTCACCGGCTAGTCGCCGCAGTCGTCTCAACTTTCGCCTGGTCACCGATTCCAAACCTGATCCAGCGCGATGGCCACGACGTGTGCGGACCTCACAAATCACCGTGATTCGACCCTGTTGCGCGACAAGGTCAAGCTCCCCTGCGCGACAACGCCAGTTGCGATCCAAAATTACGTATCCGGCATCGGTGAGATATCGGGCTGCCAGTTGCTCCCCGTATTGGCCCACCTCGATTCGGTCCGAGTGTGGACCTAGCTTCACGACAGGTGGTGACAAATACTGTTGACCCTTGGCTTCGTGCTTGTTCATGAAACCAGTTGGCCAGTTCACGCGTAGCTCTGCCAGCGCGATGAGGAGGCTGTTAACAATGACCGTAATCGGCCCGTTGTTGATGCTCTAGTGTGAGCCCTTCAACGCCCAACTACGGCGATGTTCCCGGCTAAAGCCGTGACGCGCCATTGCCTCATGGTGATCAGCCGTTCCATAGCCTTTGTTGCGATTCCAGGCATATTGGGGGAAGCGCTCATGTCGTTCCATCATGATGTCATCTCGAGTCACCTTTGCGACGACGCTAGCGGCGGCGACGCTCGAACACTTCTGATCTCCTTTGACCACGACGTGAACCCTGGGAATAACCACATCCGGCCAGTCACACGAATCAGTTGAGGACTCTGGCGGCGCAGTAAGCCAGTCATAGTGGCCGTCCAAAACGAGATCAGTTACGGGCTTGCACTGCCTGAGAGCCCGAAGGCCCGCTAAACGTAGGGCACTACTGATTCCCCATGTGTCTATTTCGGCAGATGATGCATGGCCGACCGCCCAAAAATCTGCCCATTTCTTTAGCAACGGCATAAGAGACTCACGACGTTCTACTGACAGCAACTTCGAGTCACGCAGTCCCCGTGGGGCCGTTGTGGTGGTGGCGCTGACTGCAACTACTCCGACGCTGACCGGGCCGGCGATCGCGCCCCGACCAACCTCATCCATGCCAGCGACGGCACTTGAGCCTCGTCGCAAAAGCGCCCGCTCGCGCCGCAACGAAGGGGTAACCGGCGGCATTGAGTGCGCTATTCGCTTGTGTTCGAGTCGTTCATTTGTGATGAGTCATTCATCTGTTCAGCCCATTCCGGTGTGGATAGGCGCTGCCAGTTGTCAAAGGGCCAAATGACCGAGAATGCCGGACCAATCGCTCGGTCCACGGGAACAAACCCGCCGCCGGGGTCGCCGGTGTGAGCTCGTGAGTCAGCCGACGCGGACCGATGATCCCCAAGAACCCATAGCTTGCCCTCCGGCACGGTCACATCGAATGGGGTATTGCTCGGAGCGTCTCCTGGGAAGAGGTAGGGCTCGTCAATAGGCGTACCGTTTACCGTGATACGCCCCTTCTTGTCACAGCACACGACGCGGTCGCCCCCCACCCCAATGATTCGCTTCACATATACAGTGTCGGGCGGTGGTACCACGCCTATGGTGCGGCCGAGTTCCTTTATGAACTCAGATACTGGTCCCTCAGATGGCGGCACTGAGGAGGCCGGTTTGAAGGAATCGACTCCATCAAAAACGACGACTTGGCCTCGCTGCGGCTCACCAAACCGATAGGCCAGTCGGTTCACCGCAACACGGTCACCGACCTGGAGCGTGTCTTCCATCGAGCCCGATGGGATGTAAAAGATCTGGACTAAGAAAGTCTTTGCGAGAAAGGCAAGCAGAATCGCCAGAATGATGATGAGCGGAAGCTCAATCCAGAATGGCAGTCCGCGGAATCTACGACTCCGCTCTTCTTTCGCCGGTTCGGCAAATTCCTCGGTCGCGGTCAACTGGCTGTCCGGTCTCAGACTGACGCCGAGTTCTCGCGCTTCTCCCGCACCTTGGCTGCCTTACCCTTGCGATCCCGGAGGTAGTACAGCTTCGCTCGACGCACGTCGCCTCGTGACACCAACTCAATCTTTTCGATGATCGGCGAGTGGACCGGAAAAACGCGTTCGACACCAGTGCCGAACGAAATCTTGCGAACCGTGAAGGTTTCCCTGATTCCATCACCCTGTCGCCCTAGGACAACCCCTTGAAAAACCTGGATTCGGGAGCGATTTCCCTCGATAACCTTCACATGGACTTTAACCGTATCTCCCGGTCGAAAATCGGGAATGTCGGTCCGCACTGAAGCGGCATCGACGGCGTCCAACTTACGCATCATGCACTCATCTCTGCGGGCGCCACAGGTCGCCCACGGTTGTAACAAGACCGCGGCCGGTACATCCCCTCCCCTGCGGCAGAGCAGGATGAATAACCGCGTCCTCGAAGTATGCCCGAATGCGACGGTTAGACCAAACCGCACCCCATGAGAAACGGCTACTGTCCGGTAATTTCTTCCGTTCCAAGACCCAAATCCGGTCGGTTACTTGCCGTACGTCGCAGTGACTGTTGTAACCGCCACTCAGCGACTTTTCCGTGATCCCCACCGGTGAGCACAGTGGGGACATCAAGCCCACGCCATGAGCGCGGCTTTGTGTAGACCGGCCCCTCGAGAGCTCCTCCCGGACGATCCTGGGCGAAAGAGTCATCCGCTGCACTCGCTTCATTACCAAGAACACCCGGCATCAGGCGAGCCACAGCCTCCAAGATAACTAGACTGACGACCTCGCCACCGGCCAAGACGTAGTCACCAATACTCAATTCATCAACTGCGAATCTTTTGCTGAAATGCTGCCAGACCCGCGCGTCGATTCCTTCATATCGACCGCAAGCGATAACTAAACCCGGTACCTGCGCATAGTCTTCGACGCGCCGTTGCGTAAGTGGGATTCCCGATGGCGTGGGTACGACGATACGAGTTTCTGGCGACAGACTTTCGAGAACATCATCAAGCGCGTCTCCCCAGACATCTGGCCGCATAACCATGCCTGGGCCACCACCGTACGGCGTATCGTCTACAGTCCGATGCCGATCGGTGGTCCACTTTCGCAAATCATGAACGTGTAGTTGTAAGGTTCCAGCTCCGATTGCCTTGCCGAGTAGAGATAGCCGAGCGGGCGCTAGATATTCCGGGAATACCGTTACGACATCTACTCTCACGGCCAGGCTCCTCTCAGCGTTGACTTCTGGGGCTAGTGATCCGGCTCAAGGTCCGGATTCATGAGTCCGCCAGGTGGATCTAACTCAATGCCATTCGTGTCGACGCTCAGCACGATGCTCGACACGAATGGAACTCGAGCCGCATGCCCTGCCTCTGTCTTGACGACAAGTACGTCGTGTGCAGGTGGATGCTCAACTGAGTCGACAACCCCTAGACGCTCACCGTTTGGACCAGTGCACACAAGGCCGATTAGGTCACGGTCGAACCACTCTTCTGAGTCATCGGGCGTTTCCTGCGAACTGACTTCGACTTCAAGTTCTCTCCCGCGCAGTGACTCTGCCGCAGTTCGATCGTCCACGCCCACAAAACTAAGTAACCAGGTTTTGCCATGCACTCGAGCAGCTTTCAGCTCGAGGTCTCCCTCTTGGGAGCGAAGGGTTACACCTGGGGTGAAGCGTGCTTCGGGAACGTCGGTGAGGAGACGTACCGTTACCTCACCGTTCACGCCAAAGGGTTTACCAATGCGGGCTACCCGAGTCAGCATGTCAACGCGGCGAGCCATCCACGAAATCGATCCGTACTGAATCGTTTCCGGCAATCGCAGCGATGACTTTCCGAAACGCTGTTGCGGTGCGGCCACCTCGACCGATAACTCGACCTAGGTCTTGTGGATTGACTCGCACCCGCAGGGTGCTTCCCCGACGGTGGGTCCGCTCCTTCACCGAAACGTCATCGGGGTTGTCGACGATGCCACGAACCAGGTGATCCAAAGCCTCTACCAGCACGTTAGCCGTCCGATTTCTCGGCCGAATCCTCGGCGGGCTTCTCTTCAGCCTTAGCCTCCGCAGGTGCGTCCTCGGCGGGCTTCTCTTCAGCCTTACCCTCCGCAGGTGCGTCCTGGGCGGGCTTCTCTTCAGCCTTAGCCTCCGCAGGTGC
>JAOZTQ010000091.1 GCA_029939085.1 Candidatus Nanopelagicales bacterium | reverse complement strand
CCCGCATGCGCCTTGTAGCGCCGGTTGATCGAGATGAGATTCGCGGTCAGGGCTTCAATCTGACTGCTGTTACGTAGCCGACCGCCGAATATCCCCCGCATGCCAGGGATCCTTGCTGCAAGATGCTGTACCGCATCGGTCGCGGCTCGGACGTCCCCGAGCACAAGTGTGTCAGTGGCGACTTCGTGTAACGACTCGTCCCGGAGCAGAACCGAACTTACGTTGTGAAACGCGCCAACTACCGCACTTTGTGGGAGCAAGTGCTGAGCCTGCTCGGCGGCTGATCCCTCCGGAACGGCCAAGGCGAAGGCACCACGCTTATCGAATCCCAGCGGATTTACGCAATCGATAACAATCTTTCCAGCCAGTTCACTTGCCAACGGTGCAATCAAGTCTGCGTGCCCGGCCCATGGAACGGCGATTACCGCAATCTCGCATTTCGCCGCAACGGCCTGATTACTATCCCCCGTGACGCTTCCGGGCAACTCCTGGGCCGCCTCGACCGCGCGCTCTGCCACCCTGGACCCGATCAATACCGGAACGCCTGCCGTGCTCCATCGATAGGCCAGGCCTAGGCCCTGTTCGCCAGTGCCACCCAAAAGACCGACGACTGGATTATCCGATAACGGCTTGAGAACTATGTCCTGGTTCGGGTCGGGCTCAGTCATCACCATCTCCTACTACTTTTTGTGCAAGTTCTTCATCGATGCCCCACCCGGTGAGCGCTGCAGCACCGTGGACCTTATCGCGACGGGGTATAGCGCGTCCCGGAGTCCGCGAGAATCGAGGTGCCGGGGCAGCTTGTAGTGGTGATTCTGACAGGTAGGTGCCGCGAGCGGCTAGATGTGGATGTTCGGCAGCCTCTTCACAAGTCCGCACACCGGTAACGCATGCATCGGTGTCTATAAAGATCGCTTCCCATTCATCGCGGGTTTTCGATTTAATTCGCTCGGTAATCAAACGTCGCAGTTCTGGCCATTGGTCGCGATCGTACTGCTCAGGCGCATCAGCATCTAGTTTGATTCCGCCGGCGAACTCCGCATAAAACTTCGGCTCAAGACATCCCACCGCCAAATACTGACCGTCCGAACATTCATAGACGTCGTAGAACGGTGCTCCCGTGTCCAACAGGTTAGTCCCGGGATTTGCGGAGTCCCACAAGCCTTGTCCCGCCAGAGATTGAACCAGCATCATCAGGTAGGCAGTGCCATCAACCATGGCCGCGTCGATGATTTGACCTCGACCGGATTGACCTCGTTCCCAAAGAGCAGCTAGCACTCCCACAAGTAGAAACATCGCGCCGCCACCAAAGTCGCCAACCAGGTTCACCGGCGGCACCGGCGCTTCGCCGACACGACCGAATGCCCGAAGGGCGCCTGCAGCAGCGATGTAGTCGATGTCATGTCCGGCTCGACCTGCAAGTGGACCCTGCTGACCCCAACCCGTCATACGGCCCACGATCAATCTGGGATCTTCGCTGATCAGCACCTCCGGATCTAGACCCAAGCGCTCCATAACGCCGGGCCGAAAACCCTCCAGTACAACGTCCGCAGCGGAGATAAGTTCCCGCGCCACAGACAACCCCGACTCATCACGCAAATCCAAAGTCACACTCGATCTGCCACGAAGGTGAACAGCGAGGTCTTCATCAACCACGTCAAGAGGCCCAGATGGACCTTCGATACGCAGCACATCGGCTCCCAGATCGGCTAGGAGTCCCGCAGCAAACGGAACCGGACCGATTGCGTTGAGTTCGAGTACCTTCAGCCCCTTGAGTGGTCCTTGCTCCGAATGAATCCGAGATTCATTCTTGGCCTGGCTTGGTTCCGTTCCACTCGTTCTCATCTTCGTCCCACTGCTCATTGCGCTTACGCGCTATTTCAAGTGCGTTAGCCGCTTCCTCTTTGGTGTCGAAGGGACCCAGCCGCTGCGAGTTCGGACCACCACTGTCTGGTTCAACCCGATTGTGAACTAAGTCGTACCACCACTGGGTCATGAGAACTCCTTTCGTCGGAACACTCGAAGCCTATCCGCGACGAGCCCACCGTGCTGCACCGTGCCAGAATCAGGGCATGTCTGCAACCGCTTCACGTGTGCTTCGACCAGGTCAAATCTCACCAACCCGGCAAGTTCCACAATCGATTACTCGGCCTGAGTACGTGGGCAAACCCGCTCCTACCCCGTATACGGGTCCAGAGGTCAAAGACCCCGAGACCATTGAAAAGATGCGTATTGCCGGTCGTATTGCCGCGAACGCTTTACAAGAGGTGGGCAAAGCCATCCGGCCGGGGGTCACGACCGATCACTTGGATCGGATCGGACATGAGTATCTGCTCGATCATCAGGCCTACCCCTCGACTCTGGGGTACCGGGGCTTTCCCAAATCACTGTGCACATCACTCAACGAGGTCATTTGTCATGGAATCCCCGACTCAACCGAATTACGCGATGGTGACATCTGCAATGTCGATATAACTGGCTATATCGGTGGTGTTCACGGTGATACGAATGCGACTTTTCCGGTCGGTGAGATCGATGAGGAATCCGCACTTCTGATTGAGCGGACTCATGAAGCCACGATGCGTGCCATCAAAATGGTGGCTCCTGGCAGACCACTTAACGTCATCGGCCGAGTCATTGAGTCCTACGCCAAGCGATTCAACTACGGCGTAGTCCGAGACTTCACGGGCCACGGCATTGGTACTGCATTCCATACCGGCTTGATCGTGCCGCACTATGACAACCCAGAACTCGACGTCATCATGGAAACCGGTATGACCTTCACGATAGAACCGATGATCACACTTGGAACCTACGAGTACGACATCTGGGATGACGGTTGGACGGTTACGACGAAGGACAAGCTTCGCACCGCACAGTTTGAACACACGCTCGTTGTGACCGGGTCCGGAAGCGAGATTCTGACCCTGCCAGATGAGCAGTAGCGGCGGTTCGCGCGCAATCTGCTTCGGTCCCTGCCAGAGTAGGCCTCACAAACCGTAGTTTCGCAGGGCACGTGGAAATGGAGCAGCTATGGCGAAGAAGATTGTCCAGCCGTCAACTTGGCCGAAAAATGTCACAACATTGGCGATAGATGTGGGCGGTAGCGGCATCAAGGCCTCGGTTTTGGACGCGCAGGGCGCTATGACGACTCAGCGTGTTCGAGTCGATACTCCATACCCCTGCCCTCCTAGTCGGTTCTTGAGTGAGGTGGACAGTCTCTGCACCGAACTGCCCCGGTCGCCAAGGGTCTCCGTCGGGTTTCCCGGTATGTTGCGCGGCGGCAAAGTCCTCCACGTTCCCTCGCTGTCTCGCTTGGAGTACGGCGGACCTCAAGATCCCGGTATGGCAGCAAAATGGCATGGCTATCCCCTATCGGACAAACTCGCAGAACTCTTTGGCGTCCCCACAAAAGTTGTTAACGATGCCGATATGCAAGGCTGCGCTGTAGCTCGCGGTGAGGGATTTGAATTCGTGATGACCCTGGGGACTGGGGTTGGGACCGCACTATTCAACGACGGTCTTCTGCTGCCTCATATGGAGCTATCCCATGGCGCATTTCGGCGGAAGTTGTCCACCGATTTGGCGCTGGGCAATGCCGCTCGCAAGAAAATAGGCAAGAAGAAGTGGCGAAAGCGAGTCCTTGAGGCCATCAACTGGTTCGACCAGATGCTGTTTTACGACACCATTTACATCGGCGGTGGCAACGCTAAGCATCTTGATGAAGAGACGCTGCCCGACAATGCCCAAATAGTTCCGAATTCGGCGGGGATTACCGGTGGCGTACGAGTCTGGGAACTCAGCACCGAATAGTCTCGAGCAACAAAAAGACCGGGGTCCTGGAACATGTCCAGAACCCCGGCTCTCTGTTTTTTTATGTGATCAGCGGAAGGCTACGTGCACGTGGTCGTAGTGCCGCGTGGTGCAGCTGCCACTGTGCATGCCCTTGCGCCAGTCGCGGAACTTCTTCTTTCCGCTGCCGGCCGCCCAGTAGGAGTTCTGCCAAATGATGTAGCGAACTCCGTGCTTCCGAGCGTTGTTCATCATGTAGCGCGCCACCTGGTCGCCGGTCGCGTTACCTGCTGAGCAGCTACCGCTCAAGTTGACCATGATGTCCAGGGCTTTATTCGCCGCAGGATGGTGTCCGTAGTAGGAACTGATCAACTTGACTCCCTTGAAGCGAGAGGCAGCACAACGTCCGCCTAGTCTCGCGTCCTGGGTGTATCCGAAGCGATTTTCGTTGAATCGCCGGGTTCGCTTACAACCCTTGGCGACGGGCTTCGAAGACTTAGCCTTTTTCTTTTTTCCAGAGTTGGCCTTTTTCTTTGATGGCTTGGCCTTAACTACTTCAGCCTTGGCGGCGCTTACAGCGCCTGGGGCGTTGTTTGGTCCTGCCACTGACGTCGTCGGCGCCGCGGTCACTCCTGCCAACAGAGCGCCAGAAACCAGCATGGTGCCGGCTAGTGCTCGTGTTGCTCTCATGACGTTTCACATCCTCTGCTCGTACGTTCTTTTTTCCGATGCCGGTTTTCGGCACCCGAGATAGGTTGTGCCTCCTGAGACGTGAAATCAACATTTTTGAGACATAAATGAGATACGTCACGATTCCGATTTCGGGACTATCTAGGAAAGTGACTCTCTGTGAGATTTAGTCGGGCCAAAATCGCCTAGAAATAGGTTTTTTAGGGCTCACCGATAGAAATGACTACTTTGTGACAGCGAAAATAACGCTCAGAGACGTCGACTGAAGTGTCCGATCTACGGTTATTTGAGACATGTTTGAGATATAGGAACGAGTCGACCTATAAGCCGGATTCTGTGCCGGTTGCACCGGCGACGGCCATCCATCTGCGACTGCTGTTGCCAGCAGCCTGGTGCAGCCTACCCGCGAACTTGGGCGGACCGCCCTCAACCGCTCGCGCAGTCAATGCTGTGCATCAACCTCTTGGCTTTGCTCCGGGTGGGGTTTACCTAGCCAATCGGGTCACCCCGACTGCTGGTGGTCTCTTACACCACCGTTTCAGCCTTACCGCCCACGAAGGGGTGGCGGTCTACTCTCTGTTGCACTTTCCCGCGGATCGCTCCGGATGGGCGTTACCCATCACCCTGTCCTGTGGAGTCCGGACTTTCCTCGACATCTGGCCGATGCCGCGGCCGCCCGGTCGACTCGTTCGTGACCAGAATACGCACATAACTTAGACATCAGTCCTGTTACTGGCAGTCCTGCTGCGGACAGCGCTGTTGCGAGACTAGGTCTAGGTCGGTCTTACACGCCTCGGACCAGAAGGCAGCCGCACTCTTCGCAGTTTTCAAGTTCGTCCAGCGGCTTGTTCTCTAATTCTGCGGCCGTTCCGGGCGGAAGTGACAACCGACAACCAAAACATTGACCGTTTGCGAGCTTTGCCGCTGCTACACCAGTTGCGTTTCTAGAACTCTGATAGCGGGCTAGGACCTCAGGCTCTAGCCCTCCGGTGATTCCCTGGACCTGCGCTTCTAGATCATTACGCTGTTGGGTCAACTCAGCTAACTCGGAATCGCGATCTTCTTCGGCCACGCCACGTTGTTCTTCAGTAGTTGAGAGATCGGCCTTGAGGTCTTCCATTTTTTTGGTTGAGTTTTCTTGATCCTCCAATAGCTCAAGTTCCGCATCTTCCATATCTTTGATTCGCCGATCGAGTGCCTGTGATTCATGCGCTAATTCACGCTGCACCTTGGCGCTCACTCCTGAATCAAGCATTTTCTCGTCATGCCGCTTTCGCTCACGGAGTCGTCCCACATCTTCTTCGGCACGCCGGATTGCACGCGCGAGGTCTTCCGATTCAGTGCGGGTACGAACCAGCTCCGCTTTGAGGTCTTGGATTTTCTGCTCCAACTGATCCACTCGTTGCACAGCGGGCGACGATCGAATGCGCCGACGCACTTGGATGACTTCAGTTTCTAGATCTTGAAGGCGCAGTAGTTCGACCTGTCGCTCATGGGCCAGTTTCACGAGAGGTCTCCCGGAACTGAAAATGTCCACGGATCAGTATTTTGTCGGGAGACCTGCACCTCGATGTGTCCACCCGCTGCGGATACTTGCTCGTGTAGCAGAGCTGCGGCACGGTCCAGCCAC
>JAOZTQ010000007.1:6366-20809 GCA_029939085.1 Candidatus Nanopelagicales bacterium | reverse complement strand
TCGTTCAGCTAGTTGCGTCGCGAGTGTGACCGGACCAGCGATCGTCATTTCGGTCCGGCCAGGGCCACCATCCAGATCCCGGACGACACCGCCCGCCTCAATGACCATCAAAGCGCCAGCTGCCCAGTCCCAGTAGTTCAGGCCACACTCGTAGTGCGCGTCTAGCCGCCCCTGAGCAACCCAACAGAGATCAGGGGCCGCTGCGCCGATGCGTCTCACATCGCGAACGGTCGGCAGCAGTTCTGCGACAACCCTTCCCTGCCGCCCTCGGCGAGCTGAGTCGTACCCGAAACCGGTCCCCACGACCGCATCGGTGAGATCGTCAACCCCAGATACTTGAAGCCGCTCTCGACCGGTGGAGTTTATGGACCATGCTCCGCCACCTCGCCAGGCCAGATAAGTCTCATGAAGTGCAGGAATGCACACGACGCCGGCGACGATGTCACCTTCTCGTTCCACGGCAATCGAGACCGCCCACGCCGGATGACCGTAGAAATAGTTAACCGTTCCGTCCAACGGATCCACTACCCAACGAACTCCACTACTGCTGAGATCCCCCTGTTGGCCCTCTTCTTCGCCGAGCACGACGTCCTCGGGTCTCGCCGAAGCAATCTTTTCGCGAACCAACTTTTCGCTTGCACCATCCATCTGGGTGACGAGATCGTGCTTAGTGGATTTAGTCGCAACTGGCTTGACATCCCGCCAACCTGAAATCAGCAATTCACCGGCGTCATATGCGATCGCGAGCGCGAGTTCAGCGAACTCTTCATCGGTCATCAGCGCTCCCCGACAGTCGCCAGTGCTTGGCGGGGGTTTGGGCAACAGCCCACCCGACACGGAATACCGTCGCCTTGATCAATCAGGTCGAAAATCATGGTGATGAAACGTGGGTCATCTTGCGGTGGTTCGATCCGCACATAGTCCAGTGCATGTTCTTTTGCGATGGCACCTGCCGTCACGTCCAAATCCCAACGAATCTCTAAGTTGTCAGACAGGAATCCGATGGGAACAACGACTACTCGCTCGATGCCGTCCGCCGCAGCCTCTGCCACTACTTCGCCAATGTCAGGTTCCAACCAAGGCTGATGCGGTGGACCAGAGCGGGACTGGTAAGCCATGCGCCACTCAGGAAGTTCGGGTAAATCTGCCGCCGTTTGGGCGCGCTCAATGATCCGTTGCGCGAGCGCCTCATGCTGTGGCCGGTATTTCTCGGAATCGGAGATCGGCACTGAATGGGTCACAAATAAGACCCGCGTGCGCTGCTCACTAGGGAGCACCGCTGCAAGCCGATCTACCCAGATTTGAGCCAAGAGTTCATTGTCATGGAATTTCGGCAGCAGCTTCAGCTGCATCTCGACCCCGGCCTCCTCGAGCCCGGCTGCAAGATTCTCCCGATATTGCCGACAACCTGAATAGGACGAAAACGCGCTAGTCACGAATACAGCCGCAGTACGAATGCCGGCGTCGGACATTTGAGTCAACGTATCCGCCAGAAACGGCTCGCTGTTTCGATTACCGAGGTAGACCCGCTCCCCTAACCACTGAGTGGGCGCTGCCTTGGCCAACCGAGCCTGTAAATCTCGATTGACGGCATTGATCGGCGAAACTCCATCGAAGTATCGATATTGTTCCGCAACTTTTTCCAACCTCTCATCAGGGACGCCGCGTCCAGCCACAACGCGGCGCAGGAAAGGCATCACTTCATCCTGACTCTCCGGACCTCCGAAAGACATGATGAGCAGGGCGTCTAGATCATCTTTATTCATCATTCCCACCCTAATTGTCGATAACGAGGACTACATCTTAGGAAATCTCGTGAACTGACCTCAGCAACTAAATCTATTTGCTCCTCCAGGTAGACGATCGCGGAACCTAAGCTGCGAGGGGGTAGCGTTCCTCACTGTGGACAAATACCGGCAGCTACTGCGCATGCCCGGAGCTCCACAATTTGTCATAGCCGGGTTCGTTGGCCGACTTCCCATCGCGATGGTCTCGCTTGGGATCTTGCTGCTTGTCACTGGTTATGGCGAGAGTTACACGGTCGCCGGTGGGTTGGCGGCTACCTTTGCGCTCGCCTCGGCTTTCATCTCTCCGCTCGGTCTGCGATGGGCAGATAGAACCGGTCAGCATCGAGCGGTCCCCTGGCTTGTCGTCGCCGAGGCTACCGGCCTAGTTCTGTTAACGCTGGCGGTAGCCAATAGCTGGCCCCTCCCGGTTCAGTTTGCTCTTGCCGCGTTGAGCGGGGCAACCGCACCACATGTTGGGTCACTAGTCCGAGCGCGATGGGCAGCGAAACTCTCCGGAAAACCTGAACTTTCTTCAGCCTTTGCTCTGGAGGCTGTAGTCGATGAAATAGTCTTCATCGTCGGTCCGCCGCTGGTCACTGTTCTTGCCTTCCAGATAAGTGAAGTCTTCGCGATGTTCGTCATCGTGTTGTTTTTGGTCGTTGGCTCACTGTGGCTGGTTTCCCAGCGCACAACCCAACCCGAGCCACAACCGCGAGTGGACCAAAAGAAGCCCGAGCGTATGTGGTCGGCCACACTTGTGCTGGTACTTCTGCTCATGCTGTTGCTCGGTGGCGTTTTCGGATCTTTCGAAGTGACCACAGTTGCCTATGCGCAGTTCTTAGGGTTTGCCGGGCTGACGGGCGTTTTACTGGCGCTCTACGCCTTCGGCAGCCTACTTTCCGGTCTAGCTATCGGCGCGCGACCGCCCTTAGCTACCTTGCGAACCCAACTTATCGTTGCGGCTGCCGCACTGGCCGCCGTAGGCATACCTCTGGTTTTTGTGGACAAAGTGTGGCTCCTGGCATCCCTATCGTTACTCGCTGGAACGGCAGTCGCCCCAATACTTATCGCCACTACCGCGGTGGTTGAGCGTGCAGTTCCCCGTAGCCGCCTCACCGAGGCTCTCGGTCTGTCTATTTCCGGCCTAGCGGTAGGTCTTGCCATCGGCACCACCCTCTCGGGGGCTCTGGTCGATACCGTCTCCGCAAATGCCGGCTATTGGCTGATGGCCGGATGCGGTGTGGGCTTGCTGGCAGTTACTTTGATCGGGATGAAGCAACTAGATATCCGTTGACCTCCCGCCCGATCCTGACGAGAATCCTCCGTCTAGGCTTAGGCTAATCCGACTGCAAGGGATCAAATGCCGAATCTCTCTTTCGTGGGACTGTCAGACGATGGTTCCGCACTGATCTTGTCTGCAAGCGACGGCGCTCGCTACCGAGTGCCTATTGATGAGCGCCTTCGATCCGCAGTACGCACCGGTCGAGCTCAACTCGAGATTCCTGACGGACCAATCGGAGCTAAAGAGATTCAGGCACGTCTTCGTGCGGGAGCCACCGCGGCGGAGGTTGCGGATTACTCCGGATGGCCAGAGGAAAGAGTTCAGGCTTTCGCTGCCCCCATACTGCAGGAGCGCGGCTGGGTTGCTGAGCAAGCTCAAAAATGTGCCATCGGTCGGGGTGAAGATGACCCGCCGTTGGGCGAACTGGTCGACAATATTCTGGCCGCTCGGGGGGTCGACCTCGATGCCGTTCGCTGGGACTCCTGGCGCCGAGACGACGGCCAGTGGACAGTCTTACTCGCCTACCCCGCCGGTAAGGGCGATCGGGTAGCTACCTGGCAGTTCGACGTTCCGGCGAAGTCTTTAGTGCCCGAAGACGATGAGGCACGGTCCTTCAGCGCGGATTCCGGAAACTCAGAACGACCTAGACTTCTCCGTGTCCCCAACGATGATGAGCCCCGAGCCGACTCGTCCTGGGGTAACCATCCAGCCGGTCGAGGCAATGAGTCGATTCGACATGCGGAGCAAGAACCCGCGGAACCCATACCGAGCACTGAGCCAGCTAGCTCGACCTCACCACAACCGGATGCGGCTGTACCGTCAGATGCGCCGCGCTGGGATGAAGTGTTGTTTGGCTCGCCCACCGAGGACAAATAGCAACTTCCGCTAACTCCGAAAAACCGCCAACGGTACTAAAAGCTCAGCGTCGCTAAGCGCACCGTGTTGTCCACGCAAACTGGAAAGAATCGAGTCTCGCGAGTTGGCAACTAGTCGAACGCCCGGAACCGCTAAAGCCAGGACATCGCCTATCCGATTCCGGAAGTCACTGGCTACATCACCAAACCAACCCTGATCAATCGCATCATCTCGCAGAACTACTTCGGCTTGATCGGCCAGTCGCTCTCGCCAGCGTTGCAGAACAGCGCCGCTGCTACCGGATTGAGCATAGATCTGCCGCATGCGTGGCTCACCAGCCAACATCGTGACATCGACCATGAGATCTGAACCGTCTACCTCAATGGCAACATCACAATCAACCATGCCGTGGTCGGCGGTCACGATCAGAACAGTATCTTCGGGTAGATCAGCGGTTAGCGCAGCGACAAACTGGTCCACGATCGCTAACTCCGCTCGATAGTGAGGCGAATCCACACCGTGCACGTGGCCCACTTTGTCCAGACCCTCCCAGTAGCCGTAAACCAGCGAGCGGGTCCCGTTGCGCACCTCTCGATAGATCTCAGCAACTCGTTCGCCAAAGGCGTCGGCACCGATATAACGACCACCTCGAAAAGCTGAACCAGTCAGACCGCCATACTCGTACAGTCGAGGACTTACGACAGCAACGTGCACGCCGGCTGCTGCGGCACGCTCCCAGCAGGTGGGTTCCGGCTGAATCACGGTTGCCGGGGGTTCTTGACCCCAGCCAAGCGGCGCAAAAATCTGATCATCCAGCCGAAACGTCGCACCGATTAACCCATGCGAACCTGGCGAGAGTCCCGTTCCGAGGCTAGTCAGCGCGGTAGGCGTCGTGGTGGGAAATACGGTCGTGATTGG
Source organism: Candidatus Nanopelagicales bacterium (assembly GCA_029939085.1). Classification (GTDB taxonomy): domain Bacteria; phylum Actinomycetota; class Actinomycetes; order S36-B12. The sequence goes on along the minus strand of JAOZTQ010000007.1, from coordinate 15,967 downwards.
CCCGCGATCGGCTGCCGCCAATACTGGCGCAATAGCCTTGTGCTGATGCAGTTGTTCATAGCCGAGGCCGTCGATGACGACAACGATGGCCCGCTCGAATTCGCCGAACTGGAGGTGATCCCAGAACCCCGGTAACCGCAGACCGTCACATAGGCTCGGGACTATCTCCGCCAAACTGCCACTGCCATAATCCGGAGCACCCATCCCGGCCATCACCTCAGCCGGTGGCTTTCGAAAGAGCCTCCGCAAAGTCCAAGGCTCGTTGGACAGCGTCCGGTCCATCCGCGGCCGCTGAAAACCGTAAGGAAAGATCGTCACTGGCCGCAGTGCCGCTGAAGCCGTGGTCAGCGTCGCATTGTGGATCTCCACAAGTTGCTGGCTCAAGCTCTATTCGCTGGACGGCTCCCCAACCGATACTCAGCACAACTTCAGCTGCCGCTCCCGGCCTATATTGCTCTGGATTCGGAACAACTCTGCTGACCATGACCGAATCAATAGCTTTCAAACGAACCGCTTCAGTCACCGATGTGGCATACGGCTGTGGATAGTTATCGTCTGCTGGATGCTCGTCGGTGTGCTGCATGACAAGTCGAGTAGGTGTCAGGGCTAAAACCGTCGCATGTCTGCGAAGTTGTTCTCGATCGAAAGTTGCCTCGTGATGAACAACAAACTCAAGCAGGCTCTCGCTACCCAACGCTGTAGTCAATGAATCATCGACAAGGTCCGGGTAGTAACCCGATCGCTCAATATCGCGTCGCAACATGGCCCTAGCATCCATTGCGCCCACAATACCCTCCCCTGATCGGCTGAGACGAGATGGTTGGCCAGGGTTTGCAGTCCGACTACAGGCCACGGACCAGACGACGCACCAGCGGATCATCGCCGAGATCAGCTGATCGGAGCCAAGCGTTGGCGCGTACTATTGCTACCCCGTTTCGGTGCACGACCACAGGGTTGAGTTCCAACCAATGCAATTCGGGTAAATCTCGAGCCATAAGCCCCACCCGACACAGCAGCTCGGTGAGAGCGCTTAGGTCTGCGGGATCCCTGCCACCGTAGCCCCAAAGGACCCGAGCTGACTCCGGTGTCCGAATCAACCGCTCGGCAGCTTCCTGATTTAGTGGCGCCACGTGATAGGCGCGATCTTCAAGTAGTTCAGGAGCTATGCCGGCAATACCGAATGCGACTACGGGGCCGAGTAAGGGATCTCGAATGGCTCTGACCACACACGGGTATCCGGGTTCCACCATGGTTTGCACTCGCATCTGGCTCAATGCAGGTGCATCCAGTCGCGCAGCCAAAGACAGATAGGCGGTTCGCACTTCCTCGGGACTGCCTAGTCCCAATCGTTGAGCTTCGTAATCAGCAGAGATTTCATATCTTTGATCTGCGCTATAGAGCACAACGGGCCAACCGAGCCGGTCGGCAGCAACCACGGCATCATCCTCAGAAGCCACCGCATAACTCGGGCGTACATCCAAGCCATAGCACTCGGTTAGACGTCTCAACTGAGAACCAACCAGGCTTACTATCGAGCCCGAACCAGATACATAGGGTCTCAACCTTGCATCCACAACGAGCCGGGCAGTTTCTAGATCAACATCATCTCGCTCGCTTACCTCCCCGGTCGGTCGCCGTCGCCAATCGGCAAACTCCATAACGAGACCCAACGCGTTTACCGCCTCATCAATTGTTGCGAAGGCGGGTACCGAGCCGTGACCGGACTCCTCACCCCGGCTGATCATTGAGTTCGATCCGGTACTGCGGTGCAGTACCGCGACCATAGGTGCCGCCGTAGTACTCGATCGGTCCAAAAGTGCATCGACGATTCCGGTGTCTTTTTCGGTAACGCTGGCTGAATGAACGACTATGAACGAGCCCGCCTCGGGGTCTTCCTGCAGTTCCGCGATAGCAGCGGAGAGCAATGCACACCCAGGCGATCGATCGACCACACGTTGGTTACGCAGATTCATACCCGCAGTGACACAGGTATCTGCTGCTAGGTTCACCAACTCCCAGGAGTCGCCTACTACTGTGACATCTCGGCTGGGAGGTAGCGGTTGACAGGACAGAAGACCAGCAACATCCATCATCTGATCTAGATTGTCGACCGCGATGATCCCTGCGGCGCCGAGAAGTTCCTCGACTGCACCGGCTGGCAGTTGCGTTCGGCGTGACTGTGAGCCGAGCGGGAAGGCCTGACTGCTCCTGCCGGATCGAACTACAACGAGAGGTTTCGTTCCCGCTAGGCTGCGCGCCACTCGAAGAAATTTGTTCGGGTCAGCAATATTCTCCAGGTACATGAGAATCACGTTTACTTGGCTGTCCTGACCCCACAATCGCATGAACTCATCACTTGAGATATCGCCTCGGTTACCCGTCGCACATGATGATGCGACGCCCAAACCTCGATCTGCCAGTCGGTTGAGGGCAGCAACTGAAAGCGGTGCGGACTGGGTATAGAGAGCGATTCTGCCTCGCGGCGGTAGTCGATCTGATAGAACCGCGTTCATCTTGACTCTGGGGTCTGAGTTGATGAGACCTAAGGAGTTTGGCCCCACTAAACGTAGACCACTTTCTCGAACGATTCGGACTAACTTTCGTTGTAGGTCGGCACCCACTCTCCCCGTTTCCGAGTAACCAGAACTGACCACAACCAGAACGTGAACGCCCGCCTCAACGCATTCGGCCGCGAGATCTTCGACCAGATCCGACGGAATCACTAATATCGCCATATCCACCTGCCCTGGGACATCGCAGATAGAGCGAAAGACCGGTAGTCCCGCCACAACACCGGCATCTGGATGGACCGGAAAGACTCGACCTCGATAGCCACCGCGCACAAGCCGATGAACCAACGCACCACCTAGCGAGTCACCGCTGTTTGACGCACCAATAACGGCGATCCCGCGCGGATGCATGATCCGCCATACCGATTGATATTCCGAGCGCTCTTCCCGGCGCAATATGACCTCGCCAATCTCTTGCGTCGGATCGATCTCGAACGCCAGATGCACGATGCCTTCATCCAACTCTTGCGCCACGCGGTAGCCGGCCCGCTCAAAAGTAGCCACCATTCGGCGATTGCCCGGAAGAACATCGGCTACGAACCGTCGAATGCCACGTTCACGAGCGACAGCGGCCAGATACTCCAACAGGATGGACCCCAAGCCACGTCCTTGAAAGTCATCTCGGACGATGAACGCGATCTCACCGTCATTGTCGGAAACCCGGTCGTATTGAGCCACTCCGATGATTTGCCCACCAACGGTCGCGACGATTCCGACTCGATCGTTGTGGTCCGAGGCGATGAGGCGTTCAATGTCTTTTTGCAGGAGATCGTCGTAAGGCGAGAAGTAGCGGTAATAGATCGTCTCTTCTGACAGTTGACTCTGGAACTGCTTCAGCAGTTCTGCGTCATCGGGCTTTACCGCCCGAATTTGGCACACGCTGCCGTTCGAGAGAACTACATCTGCATCCCAATGACCGGGGTAGTCCTCCGGCAAATCGGCTTCGGTCACATGCACACGCTAGCGAGGTGGTCGCCAATACACACCCGGAAGAGGTTTACCCTGTGGCTGCAGGCATCAGGAGGCCAACAAAATGCCACGAACAAAAGACGCGGGACCTCCCCCCGCAGAGCGCATCGTCGACGTTGATGTCGCCGAAGAGATGCAAGGCTCGTTCCTGGAGTACGCCTATTCGGTGATCTACTCGCGCGCGTTACCTGATGCTCGCGACGGTCTAAAGCCGGTACAGCGTCGAATTTTGTTCCAGATGTCGCAGATGGGATTACGACCCGATCGGGGCCATGTCAAAAGCGCTCGCGTCGTTGGCGAAGTGATGGGTCGCCTTCATCCACATGGCGATAGCGCGATCTACGATGCCCTGGTCCGTATGGCACAACCATTCAGCCTGCGGCTGCCTATGGTTGATGGCCACGGCAACTTTGGCTCTCCTGATGACGGTCCCGCGGCGATGCGATATACCGAATGTCGTCTCGCTCCCCCAGCCTTGGACATGACGGCGTCACTGGATGAAGACGTTGTTGATCTGGTCGGTAACTACGACGGACGCGAGACTGAGCCAGTTGTACTTCCCGCGGCGTTACCCAATCTGCTGGTAAATGGGGCTTCCGGGATTGCAGTGGGGATGGCTACAAATATGGCGCCCCACAACTTGGGCGAGGTAGTTGCAGCGGCCCGCCATCTACTTGCAAAACCGCGCGCATCTGTCGACGACTTAATCAAATTCGTACCGGGCCCCGATCTACCCACCGGCGGCATCATTGTCGGTCTAGATGGAATTCGCCAAGCCTACGAAACTGGAAAAGGCTCGTTCCGGATGCGAGCAGAAACGACCATTGAGCAGGTGTCGCCCCGTCGTCAGGGAATTGTGATTACCTCACTGCCCTATGGTGTTGGCCCAGAACGAGTTGTGGAGCGGCTCCGGCATCTGGTCCGCGAAAAAAAGATTACGGGGATCGCTGATCTAGCCGATCTGACCGATTCCGATCATGGTCTTCGTCTCGTGGTCGAGATCAAGTCCGGCTTCAACCCTGAAGCAGTCCGCTCCCAGTTGTTCAAACTGACACCGCTGGAAGAGCAGTTTTCAATAAACAATGTCGCCTTGGTTAACGGGCAGCCACAGACTCTAGGACTCAAGGAGTTGCTGCAGGTCTATTTGGAGCACCGACTTGAGGTCGTGCGGCGTCGGTCGGAATATCGTCGGACCCGTGCGCAGGAACGGCTTCATCTTGTCGAAGGACTGCTTATCGCGATCCTCGATATTGATGAGGTCATCACCATTATCCGTGGCAGTGATGACACCGCCATGGCTCGCCATCGGTTGATAGCGGCATTTGAGCTATCTGAGGCGCAGACCAACTACATCCTGGAAATGCCACTTCGCCGGCTCACCAAATTTTCCCGACTAGAGCTAGAGGCGGAGTCAGCGGAACTCAAGGAGCGCATTGAGTCGTTAACGGAGATTTTGGACAATCCCAAAACTCTCAAGCGGGTCGTATCTCAGGAGTTAGCAGAAGTTTCCGAGCGATTGGCCGATGAGCGTCGAACGGTTCTCTTGGAGTCTGCGGACTCGGAGTTACCGGCGGCCGAACTTGAAGTTCCCGACGGACCCTGTTGGGTTTTGATGTCCAGCAGTGGGCTACTGGCGCGCACCGCCGGACAAGAACCATTGCCCACCGAAGGGAAACGAGCCAAACATGACTGTATTGTCGCGGCGGTACCCAGCACGGTCAGAGGGAAAGTTTGTATCTTGACGTCTGACGGATCGGCCCACCCCATCAGTGTGCTCGAACTTCCAGCCTTACCCGAAGTCGCCACCGCACCAGTGCTTGCTGGTGGAAGTCCTATTGGAGCTCTGCTGGATTTGCCCAAACAGGCAAAAGTTGTCGGGCTCGCTGCAACCGGCACAACGATCGCGCTGGGCACAAAAGGCGGCGTGGTCAAACGCGTGGAACTTGAAGATCTCGCCAAACCGGAGTGGCGCTTAATTCGCCTAGCCGAAGATGATGCCGTAGTGGGCGCGAGCCCAGCACCTGCTGACAAAGATGATCTTGTCTTCATAACGGCAAGTGCCCGACTCCTGCGTTTTCCAGCGAAGTCGGTACGCCCGCAGGGCCGTAATGCGGGCGGTATGTCGGGTATCCGACTCAACTCAGATGATGAGGCGGTATTTTTCGGGACAGTTCCCGATGGGGTAGCCGCAGAGGTGGTCACAGTCGCCGGGCCGGATTCAGCCTTGCCGGGAACTACACCGGGAACGGCCAAGGTAACGCCACTATCGGCTTATCCAAGTAAGGGGCGCGGCACCGGCGGTGTCCGATGCCAGAAGTTCCGATCGGGTGAGGACCGCCTGCAACTAGGCTGGGCGGGACCTAGCCCAGCCCGAGCTGCAACAGCATCCGGTGCCGCAGCAAATCTGCCGGACGTTGATGAACGGCGAGATTCAACAGGTGCCACGGTGAAGAAGAATATTGCAGCAGTGGGCGGTCGATTCGCATGAGTTCGGCACCAGCCGATCATTGCTCTCAACTTAATGATCACGAACCTTTGGCTGGTTCCGCTCTCACCGACGAACGCATCCTGATTTTGGAGCAGCCCGGCGCCTGGGGGCGTGACGCCGTCAACGACAGTGCCCTCGAACCGAAGATTTGGCGCGATGTGGGCAATTGTCGGGTACTGCTCGCTCGGCATCCAGATCGAACGCGACCGTCACACAAAAGACACTGGTGGACCCTACAAGTCCGGGACAGTGCAATCGTGGGTCAGCACGGTCAAGTCGACTGGTCACAGACTTTGACTGATCGTGTTTGGTCATTGACGTCACCTGACGCACCCATGGGATCAGTCTTCATCTGCACGAACGGGAAGCGCGACCAATGCTGTGCTGAGTTTGGGCGGCGACTGCTGAAGAAGTTTCGCGGAGAGTCCAAGCTATGGGAAGTCTCCCATCTCGGCGGTCATCGATTTGCCCCAACCGCACTCGTATTTCCCTCCGGTCTCATGTGCGGCAAGCTTGAGCAGACTGACCTCACCAAGCTACTCAATGGCGGAACTCCGGCTCAGGGAGTGATTCGAGGCAGAATTGGTCGAAGTCCGACCCGACAGGTCGCTGAACTCGAGGCGGCTGAGCAGCTTCGGGTGCCTCTTACTGACCTCTCGTCACATGACACGTCAGAAAACCTCCCAGCAGGAAGTGGCACAACAACCTCCGTGACCATCTCCGCGGATACAGGTGGCGAACCGTTGACCACCTCGGTGGCGTTGGCGCTGCGGGGCGGCTCCCCTCGTCCCAAATCTTGCGGTAAGCCACCTGATAGCACCGAATATTGGCTGCCAATCAACTGATCAGAGCAAAAAAGTACTTGTGCCCAGCCCTGCAGTAACCGTTACCGTTGGTCCATGACGATTGATGACAGCAGCTCTTCGGCCGTAGATGCCGGACCTGCTGCTACTCGGATCGAGGATCTGCGAACCCAGATTGGGACCGCGGTAAAGCCTCGGCTGCGGGGATGGCTACATTTTGGCGCCGCGCCGCTGGCGTTCGTTCTCGGTTTGGTTCTGTTGGTCATAACGCCCGAGCCAGGGCTACGTTTAGCAGTGGCGATTTATCTCGCCACAACTGTCCTCCTCTTCAGTGTCAGCGCTTCCTACCATCTGGGTGCGGGCGGTAAGCGCACCAACGCAGCACTTAATCGGCTCGATCATGCCAACATCTATCTCTTCATCGCTGGCAGCTATACCCCATTCGCTGCAGCGCTTACTGATCGTCGACTCGGCTGGATCATGCTGATTCTCGTCTGGACCATCGCCTTGGTCGGTGTCGCAGTTCGAGTCTGGTGGTGGACCGCGCCACGCTGGTTAGTCGTCGGTTCGTACCTAGCCTTAGGTTGGGTCTCACTCTTCTTCCTCCCGGCCGTGTATTCCGCATTCGGGGCTACCGTGGTGCTCCTGCTGCTGCTCGGTGGAGTGTTGTATTCGATTGGTGGGGTGGTTTTCGCTCGGCGACGACCAGATCCTTATCCCGATTGGTTCGGATTCCACGAGGTCTTCCACGCCTTTACCATCGCGGCCTTCCTGGTCCAGTACGCAGCAGTCGTCATGGTGGTCACATGAGTACCGGCAAGTCGCGAGCTATCGAGGGACGTCCACTTCTCATTTTCGACGGTGAGTGCGGCTTCTGCTCCGTTTCGGCAGACTTCATCGTTCGCCGCATCCGACCCAGAGCCACCGTGGTCCCCTGGCAAAACCTGAATCTTGCGCCGCTGGGACTTTCGCCCAAAGAATGCACCGAGGCAGTCCAATGGGTGAATCCCGATGGATCACTGCTCTCCGGAAACCGCGCAATCATGGCCATGTTGCGAACCGCACCGGCCTTATGGCCAGTTATTGGCTGGGTCGGTGACCTACCGGGCATAAATGTCTTGGCGCGGGTGGTCTACCAGTGGATAGCCGATCATCGCGAGTTGATGCCCGGTTCGACGCCGGCCTGTGCAGTGGAAAGCGCCGGCTGAGTCACAACCTACGGCCACCGCAAGACGCTCAACGCGCCTAAGTGGGATAGATTCATTACATGGCTATTGAGTCGCAAGAAACCAAGATGGGCTCACCACTTCCCGAAGTTGCTTTGCCTGACCTCAACGACACGGTCGTGGACTTGACCGATTACCGTGACGGCAAATCACTAGTGGTGATGTTTGTCGCCAACCATTGCCCATACGTCAAACATGTTGAAAACCAGATCGGGGAACTGGCCAGGGAATTTGCTGAGTCAGATGTCCAGTTCGTCGCGATCGGGTCCAATGACATCGCCAACTATCCCGATGATGACGTACCTGGTGCTCGGGATCAGTCGGAAAGATCTGGATGGAACTTTCCCTACCTCATGGATGGCGACCAAGTGGCGGCAAAAGAGTTCGGCGCGGCCTGCACACCTGATTTTTTTGTGTACAACTCGAACGGCCTGTTGAACTATCGCGGAGCCCTCGATCAGTCTTCCCCGAAGAACGGCGAACCTGTAACCGGAGATCTACTTCGCGACGCCATTTCGCAGACCATACGCGGTGAAGTCGTTCCACGACCCCACCGACCTGCATTGGGATGTGGCATCAAGTGGCTTCCCGGAAACCAACCTCAAGGGATCAATCTGCTATGAAGAATCTCGAAGTCGACTACGCCATCATCGGAGCTGGTCCTACCGGTCTCTACGGCGCCTACTACGCCGGATTCCGCGGCTGGTCTACTGCAGTCATCGATGCACTTCCAGAGGTCGGCGGTCAGATCACCGCTATGTACCCAGAAAAAGACATTTTCGATGTCGCCGGCTTCCCGGCAGTCCGCGGACGGGTTTTGGTTGAGCAACTCAAAGAGCAGGCCGATCAGTTCTCACCAAATTACGTCCTCGGAGAACAAGCATCCGAACTATCGGCTCCGGAGGGCGGTCCGGTCACCTTAACTACAGCCCAAGGAAGCACCATAACGGCAAAGGCTTTGGTCATCACGGGGGGAATCGGCTCCTTCCGCCCACGACCTCTGCCCGCCGGCTCTGACTGGGAAGATAAAGGTCTTGCTTTCTTCGTACCGAAACCTGACCACTACGCAAACAAAGAAGTTGTGATTGTCGGTGGTGGTGATTCAGCTCTGGACTGGGCACACATGCTGCATCCGATTGCGAAGCGAATCTCCATAGTGCATCGCCGTGATCAGTTCCGAGCACACGCGGCAATGGTCACTCAGGCTCGTGAGATGGGAATTGATCTGCTAACTCCCTACGAAGTGACGGCACTACGAGGTGAAGAGCATCTCGCCGAGGTCGAGATCACCAGCAAAACTGATGGTTCCGTGACACTACTACCTGCTCAAGAAGTTATTGCTGCTTTGGGGTTCATTGCCAATATCGGACCTATTGCAGACTGGGGTTTGGATCTCGATAAACGGCACATTCGCGTAAATACTTCAATGCAGACGAACTTGCCTGGGGTTTTTGCGGCTGGGGATATTGCTGTCTACGAAGGTAAGGTTCCGCTCATTTCGATCGCATTCGGCGAGGCTGCATTGGCAGTCAATAACGCGGCCCC
>JAOZTQ010000007.1:0-6266 GCA_029939085.1 Candidatus Nanopelagicales bacterium | reverse complement strand
GCCAAGATCATGCGTAATGCTGGTGCTCAAGTCACCGATGAGATCTTGCAGACCCTCGTACTTGCGAGTCACTTACTCAATGTCAATCGGGTCCTTGTTATGCCCCACACCCGTTGCAAAATGGCCAGTGCGACCGAGTCTGAAATTCACGAGATCATTGCCAAAGAATCGAATCAAGATATCCGAAGCCTCGCCATTTCAACCATTGCTGATCAGCGTCAGGCTTTGGCACGAGATGTGACTCGCATCAGAACTCAGCCGTTTTTGCCGGAAGACTTAGCGGTTGCCGGTTGTATTTTCGATGTCGACTCAGGTCGCATCGACCTGTATGACCTGTGACCTTAAATCCACTCAGTAACGCGGTTTGGTACGCGCTCACGGGCCCGCAGGCTCACCTCAGCCTTGGCACCGGGGGTGCCAGGATGTTTGAGGTTGACGTCACGCCCTTCTGCGCGGTTCCCGACGAACCATCTCGACGAGACTGGGAACAGTTGGCGCAGCTGCTGCCTGTCGGGGGTGGTGCCCTCTTTCGGGAAAGCATCTCGTTGCCACCTGACTGGCAAACCGGAGACATCTGGCCCTGTTTGCAGTTGGTGCTATCGGACGATAGTTCGGCTAAATCGACAGGCATTACCGCCCACACCGAGATTTTGACCCACCGTGATTTACCCGAGATTTTGGACTTGGTTTCCAGGACTCGTCCCGGCCCATTCCTTAACAACACTTTGGCAACAGGTCAGTACCGGGGTATTCGTGTAAAGGGGCAGTTGGCTGCCATGAGTGGTGAGCGCATGCGACTACCCGGCGCGACCGAGATCAGTGCTGTCGCGGTAGCGCCCGAGTTTCGAGGTCGAGGTTTGGCTCGCAGTTTGATCCGCGAGCTGGTTAGTCAAATAACCGAACGACATGAACTTCCGTTTCTCCACGTCGTTGACTCCAACGTTGAAGCAATCAAGCTTTATGAATCGCTGGGGTTCACAGTCAGTCGAAGTATTGATGCTCGCATTGTCGCGGGCCCAGGACAACCGCCACCACAACGGCGCTAGGCGAGGAGTTGAAAAGCGCAACCGCCAAAAGTTAAGCGTCAATCCGCTCTCTATCGAGGTCCTCGGAGGACGTGACGAGAAATTCCTTACGGGGAGCTACGTCGTTGCCCATAAGCAAGTGGAATACCTGCTCGGCAGCTTCTGCATCCGAAACCTGAACTCGACGTAAGAGTCTGGAGTTTCGACTCATCGTTGTTTCGCGAAGTTGTCGAGCATCCATTTCACCCAAACCCTTGTAGCGCTGGATTGGATCCTTCACCCGGATATTGCGACGGTCCAGATCACGCAGTGTTTCCTGCATCTGTTCCTCGTTATAGGTATAGATGACCTCTCCGTCTCGCTTACCCGCGGCCACCGTCTCGATGCGATGCAACGGTGGGACCGCTGCGTAAACGCGACCCTCTTCGAGTAAGGGCCGCATGTAGCGGTATAGGAGAGTCAGCAACAGACAACGGATGTGGGCGCCATCAACATCCGCATCGCTCATCATGATGATCTTTCCGTAGCGGACCTGATCGAGATCAAAGGTTCGACCCGAACCTGCGCCGATAACTTGGATTATGGCGGCACATTCGGCGTTCTTGAGCATGTCCGCGACCGATGCTTTCTGAACATTCAGAATCTTGCCTCGAATGGGCAGAAGAGCCTGAGTTTCGGAGTTACGAGCTAACTTGGCAGTCCCCAGTGCACTATCGCCCTCAACAATGAACAACTCGCTGTCATCAAGTGCGCTGCTGCGGCAATCAACGAGCTTGGCTGGCAGCGTAGAAGACTCGAGGGCATTCTTGCGGCGTTGCAGATCACGCGTTGCTCGCGCCGACATCCGAGCCCGCATTGCATTGGCAACTTTTTCCAGCGCTAACTTGACCGATTGCTTGTCACCTCTTGGCGGTTTCCGCATCCACTCTGCGAGCTGAGCGGAGACTACTCGTTGCACAATCTTGGTGACCGCAGGTGTCCCTAAGACCTCTTTGGTCTGACCCTCAAACTGCGGCTCTGCGAGTCGAACCGCCACTACCGCAGTCATCCCCTCCAAAACATCATCTTTTGTGACGCTGCCCTCATTAGCTTTCAGCGTCTTTGTCGCTTTCAGCCGTTCATTGAACGTTCGCGTCAGAGCACGCTCAAAACCCGTCACATGAGTTCCGCCCTTGGGTGTAGCGATGACGTTGACGAAGGACTTCAAAACGGTGTCGTAACCGTTGGTCCAACGCAACGCAATGTCCACACCTAGTTCACGTTCCACCTCTTGCGGCGTCATATGACCGGCGTCGTCCAGAACTGGCACTGTTTCAGTGAATGTCTCCGAGCCTCGCAACGTGACAACGTTGGTGACCGGTTCGCCAACCGTCAAATGATCGACGTAATCAACAATGCCACCTCGGTGCACAAAGCTTTCGTCGACGACAGCATCCGGATCACGTTCGTCCAGCAGACGAATCGTAACTCCCGGAACCAAGAAAGTCGTCTGCTGAATACGCGCCCGCAGAGCGTCTAAATCGTAGTCGGCATCTTCGGTAAAGATTTTTTCGTCAGCCCACCAACGGACTCGGGTACCAGTCTTCTTGGGTGAGCATCTGCCACCATCTTGTAGTCCAGATTTGCGTCGGAACTCTGCAGCCGGGCCGGCGCCATCGAAGATTCCTGGGACTCCTCGACGAAACGAAATCATATGAATCCGTTTATCACGATCGACTTCCACGTCTAGTCGGGAAGACAACGCATTCACAACCGAAGCGCCCACACCGTGCAACCCGCCCGAAGCCGCGTACGACCCATCACCAAACTTTCCGCCAGCATGCAGTTTGGTCATAACCACTTCAACCCCGGTAAGCCGGGTTTTCGGCTCTTTATCGACAGGGATTCCACGACCGTTGTCTCGGACCTCTACTGATCCGTCGGGGAATAGATGCACCTCAATCTGCGAGCACCAACCGCCGAGCGCCTCATCGACTGAGTTATCTAGAATTTCCCATAGGCAATGCATGAGCCCACGGCCGTCGGTTGACCCGATGTACATTCCGGGGCGCTTTCGCACCGCGTCAAGGCCTTCCAGGACACGAAGCTGCTTAGCCGAATATCCGCTACCACCCTTTTTTTTGGTCGCGCGGCGCCGCTTTGTCGCTGACTTAGCTGCTTCAGCCACAGGTACCTCCCTGGCAGGTGAATGGGCCACCGATTCACACCGGTGACCCTCAGCCTATGTGTCCAGCACGTCTTAACTGCCCCGGGGCACACCGGCGTACCTCAGATTTGAGCGGAAAGACGCTCAGCATATAGAGGCGAAGTGGAATTCCGGTTACCGGATGGAAATTCGTCGATACGCCATGCGCGAACCACCGGGCTCGGTGGCTGCAGGTATCGAGATGAAGTGAGAGCATATAAACACCTGGAGGTGAAGTGCTATGACAACTGCAACTGCTCCCACTCAACTCGGCACCCAAGATCGGTGCGATCGCTGCGGCGCTCAGGCATACGTGTTGGTGCGACTCAAGTCTGGAAATGATCTCCAGTTCTGTGCGCATCACTACACAGCGCACTCCGATGCGCTAGCACCATTTGCCGATGAGGTCGTCGACGAATCTCACGTTCTGCTGCAGCCCAAGAACTGACTAGCCCGCTACCAACTCCGCAATGTGTAGCAATTCGTGCTTCAGTGCCGTTTCCTAATGCGCTTATCGTCGCTTCGCGCTTGTGTATTTTGGCCACTGTCGTCCTGATCACAAGCGTGATCTACTAATGCCGACGAGGTGATCTGGAATGGATTTCGCGCAATATCGCTCAATGGATGCGACTGCGATGGCTGCAGGAGTGGCTAAGGGTGATTTCACGGCCGACGAGTTAGTCTCGGCTGCGGCGGACCGCCTGCAGCAGGTGAACCCCGAGATCAACGCGGTGGTCCTGGACCTATCCGGTTACGCACCTCGTCAACTGGAAGCCGGTCTGCCATCCGGAAAATTGACCGGTGTACCGATGGTGCTCAAAGACATGGACGGAACGCTAGCTGGCGTGCCATGCACTATGGGCTCTCGTTCATTGGCCGATTGGCTACCGGAGCAAAATTCGACTCTATTTGAACGATATCGATCGGCGGGCGCGGTATTCCTAGGTAAAACGAACTGTCCCGAATTTGGTCTCGTTGGCGTGACTGAACCAGAGTTACATGGACCAACACGTAATCCCTGGGATACCGATCGAACACCGGGCGGCTCATCAGGCGGAACCGCTGCTGCCGTCGCAGCAGGTATCGTACCCGTCGGTCACGCTGGCGACGGTGGTGGCTCAATTCGGATCCCTGCGTCCCATTGCGGCCTGTTCGGCTTGAAGCCTAGCCGTGGCCGAATGCCCCTAGGCCCAACCATGGGTGAGGGGTGGAATGGCCTGTCGACCCCTCACGTGATTTCACGCTCAGTTCGCGATAGCGCCTTATTTCTCGACATCGGCCGAGGCACGGATCTTGGGGCGCCGTATCCCGAACCCCCAGGTCCGCGCAGTTTCGTCGCCGCATTGGATCGGCGACTCCGCAAACAACGCATCCGGTTTAGCCGCAAAACCCAGTTGGCCGGGGACATGGCACCGGACAATCTCGCGGCAATAGATGACGCGGTCGAACTTTTGAACAGCCTGGGCCACCATGTGGAAGAAGTCGACCTCGAATTTGATCGAGAGACTTTGCTAGCGGCTTACCTAACCATTTGTGTGGCGGCCGTTTCTCATGAAGTTGCGGCAACTGAACAGAAAACCGGGCGCGCACCGAAAGCTAACCAGTTCGAAGCCGCAACGTGGTTTGTGTACCGGCTGGGTCAGGTGCTGACTGCTCGCGACCTCGAAGAAGCGTTGGCGATACGCGACTCTTTCACCCGCTCTATGGCCCAACAGATGCAGGGCTGGGATCTCCACCTGACTTCAACAACAGCGGTGCCGGCTGTCCGCATCGGGGAGTTGGATATGTCCTCGATCGAGCGGACCGGCTTGTCGGGCCTGCGGCGTATTGCTCGATTTACCGGCACCGCGACGAACCCGATCTACCGCTCACTGCTCACCCAACTTTCCGAGCAACTTATGGCCCCGAACCCCAATACCGAGACCGCTAATCTGACCGGTCGCGCAGCCATGAGCGTGCCGCTTTACTGGAATGAGGCGAATATTCCTATTGGTGCTCAGCTAATCGGTCAGCCAGGTGGTGAGGCAGTGCTTCTGCAGTTAGCTCGGCAACTGGAGGAAGCACGGCCATGGTTTGAAAGGACTCCCCCACTGTGACGAATCAGCCTTCCACTCAGTACGCCCGGGCCTTCACATGATCGAGGTTTGCGGCGTATCGAAACATTACGGTGACACCACAGCCGTCGACGATCTGTCATTCACGGTGCCTGCCGGACAAGTCACTGGTTTCCTTGGACCCAACGGTTCCGGTAAATCAACCACAATGCGCATGATTTTGGGTCTGGATCGACCCGACACTGGCTTCGTGAGGGTCGACAACAAGCGATATGTCGACCAGCAACTACCCCTAACCCGGGTTGGCTCGTTGTTGGAGGCCCGCTCGGTTCATCCCGGTCGCAGTGCCATAAATCACCTGCGGTTTCTCGCTACAAGCAACGGCATACCTAAGTCCAGAGTTACGGAAGTTCTCGAACTTGTCGGTCTCGAATCGGTAGCAAAAAAGCGCGCGGGATCATTCTCACTGGGTATGGGCCAGCGTTTGGGAATTGCTTCTGCTCTTTTGGGCGACCCGCCGATCCTTCTTCTCGATGAACCGGTAAATGGCTTGGATCCCGAGGGAATTATCTGGGTACGCACCCTGCTTCGAGATCTGGCGGCGGAGGGCCGCGCAGTCTTGGTGTCAAGCCACTTGATGGCAGAGATGGCGCTCACTGCAGATCAACTCGTCGTCGTCGGTCGGGGCCGACTCATCGCCGAGACCACGGTGACCGACTTTGTCAGTAGTGCTGGTGGCGAACGTGTTCTCGTCCGCGCCGCGGAGATTGGGCCACTTGAGCAAGCTCTCGCCGACTTGAAACCACATCGGCACGAAAACGATGGACTCCTCATCGCGGGCACATCACCGGCAGTCATTGGGCAACGAGCATTGGCAGCTCAAATCCCACTGACCGAACTCAGTCCGCAGGCACCCTCACTCGAGGAGGCCTTTATGTCACTCACATCTTCTGAGGTCGTCTTCCATGGCCGGCAGTTGGATGAATCGGACAGTCCCAGCTC
>JAOZTQ010000006.1:12137-20825 GCA_029939085.1 Candidatus Nanopelagicales bacterium | reverse complement strand
TCGACGTGGGCGCTGATCTGTGTACTCCCATTGCCGCTGAGGACAGTCGCCTTCGAATTACGCAGGATTACCTGGATCGGCTTGAGGCTTGGTGCGATTCATTTAATGCCCAACTCCAGCCGCTAAGTTCTTTCGTATTGCCGGGCGGAACGCCGGGCGCAGGGACGCTACATGTGGCCCGAACCGTCGCGCGACGGGCAGAGCGCGCGGTGTGGGCCGCGATGGATGAGCATGGCGAATCGATGAATCCGCTCACTGCTCGGTACTTAAATCGGCTGTCAGATCTACTCTTCATCCTGGCTCGCGTAGCGAATGACGGTGACGATGTTCTCTGGCAACCGGGTGGCTAGCGGGACCCGGAAATCCCATTAGAGCTGTCTTAATCGGCGAGTTCTACAACGCGCAATCGGGTTTCGGCGCGACGCATCGCAGCGATTGCTTCCAGATCTTCGTCGTCGGCCTTTTCGGCGTTCGATTTCGCTTCCTGCGCGCGCGCGACGTTGATTTCTTCGGCAGTTTCAGCAACATCGGCCAAAATGATCGCACGGTTCTCGTCGAGTGAGAAAAAGCCACCATGGACCGCGAAATACATCGGATCGCCATCGACCGGGTCTATCCGAATAGGTCCTTCGGCAAGCGTCGCCAGGACCGGTTCGTGCCCGGGCAGAACTCCCATCTCACCTTCAAGAGTCTTGACAACGATCTGACTCGCTGGGCCATCCCATTCCGGATGTTCCAGCGAGACCACGCTCACCGTGAGTTCCGCCATATCGGTCAGTCCTTCTTCATCTCAGCAGCATTTCGCTCAACATCTTCGATGCTGCCGCACATGAAGAACGCCTGCTCGGGGATATGGTCATAGTCCCCGTCAACGAGCGCCTTAAATGAAGCCACCGTGTCCTCTGGCTTCACAAAGGAACCAGGCTGACCAGTAAATGCCTCAGCTACGAACATGTTCTGCGAAAGGAATCGTTCAATACGACGAGCCCGGTTAACCAGGATCTTGTCTTCTTCAGACAGCTCATCGATACCGAGAATCGCGATGATGTCCTGCAGATCATTATTCTTCTGCAGAATCCGCTTTACCTCTGCAGCCACGGTGTAGTGCTCTTCACCCACTGTCGCGGCATTCAAGATTCGTGAGTTGGAGTCCAGCGGATCGACCGCAGGGTAGATACCTTTCTCCGAGATAGGCCGAGACAGCACGGTCTGCGCATCGAGATGCGCGAAGGTCGTCGCTGGGGCCGGGTCAGTCAAGTCATCGGCAGGTACGTAGATCGCCTGCAGTGAGGTGATCGAGTTGCCTCGCGTTGAGGTGATTCGTTCCTGCAACTGTCCCATCTCGTCGGCGAGGGTTGGCTGATATCCCACAGCAGATGGCATACGGCCGAGCAGTGTAGATACCTCTGAACCAGCCTGGGTAAACCGGAAAATGTTGTCGATGAACAGCAGCACATCCTGACTCTGCTCATCTCGGAAATACTCGGCCATCGTCAAGGCCGCGAGCGCAACGCGAAGCCGAGTACCCGGTGGCTCATCCATCTGCCCGAACACAAGTGCCGTCTTATCGATAACACCTGACTCGGTCATCTCACCAACGAGGTCATTTCCTTCACGGGTTCGTTCGCCGACTCCGGCGAACACGGAAACACCACCGAAGTTTTCGGCTACTCGGTAGATCATTTCCTGAATCAGAACTGTCTTACCGACACCGGCACCTCCGAACAGTCCGATCTTGCCGCCCTTGACATAAGGCGTGAGGAGGTCGATGACCTTGATTCCAGTCCAGAACACCTCGGTCTTGGACTCAAGCTGATCGAAAGAGGGAGCTGGCCGATGAATACCCCAGCGCTCACTGATATCCAACTTTCCCGCTTCGATATCGAGTGGTTCGCCCAAGGTGTTCCACACGTGTCCCAGGGTTGAGTCGCCCACTGGCACGGTGATGGAGTCACCGGTGTCACGCACCTCGGCGCCACGTACCAAACCATCGGTCGGCTGCATCGAGATGGCTCGGACCAAGTTGTCGCCAATGTGCTGAGCAACTTCGAGGGTCAACGTGTGTGTCTCTTCACCCTCAGTGTCTTCGTCACCACCAAAATCAACGGTAACTTTCAACGCGTTGTTGAGCTCTGGCATGGATTCGACGGGAAACTCCACGTCGACAACGGGCCCGGTGACCCGAGCTACGCGACCAACGCCGCCTCCCTGCGCAACAACTTCCTCGATGACGGCAGTCATATGCCCTCCCTCAGCTTCCTGCAGTGGCGGAGGACAGTGCGTCGGCTCCGCCGACGATCTCACTGATCTCCTGGGTGATTTCGGCCTGTCGGGCCTGGTTTGCGAGTCTGACGTAAGTCCTAATGAGTTCTTCTGCGTTATCTGTGGCTGACTTGCAGGCCCGGCGACGCGCAGCATGTTCAGATGCCGCCGATAGCAGCAGTGCCGTATAGACCGCGCTTTCCACATACCGTGGCAACAACTCATCTAGCACTGCATTGGCGGACGGCTCAAAGTCGTACAGCGGCATATACGGTCGGTCATCACCGGCTTGGTTATCGGGATCTCCAATGCGACCTTCGGAAACATCGACTTCTTCCTCGATAACTTCCACCGGCAATATCCGTCGAACTCGGACTTCCTGCGTCACCATGGTCACGAAGTGGGTGTACACAATGTGGATTTCGTCTGCTCCGCCTTCTTCGGTGGGAAGTAGGAATCGCTCTAGCAGAGCCTTAGCAATTTCCTTCGCGTCAGATAACGACGGCTGGTCTGAGGAGCCAGTCCACGATTCACCAATCTCACGGTCGCGGAACTTGTAAAAACTCAGTCCTTTTCTACCAACCACGTACGGGATGACATCCTCAAAGCCACGCTCATCAACCAAATACCGAGTGAGTCCTTCGGCCTCGCGAATAGCGTTGATGGAGTAAGCACCAGCAAGACCACGGTCCGCGGTTACCACTAAGAAAATCGCTCGTTTTTCCAGCCGAGCCTCCGCGGTCAACGGATGCTTCTCAACACCTGCCGCGTGCGAGGCGGCAGCGCTGATGGCCTGAAATAGTGCACGGGTGTAAGGCGCGGCCTCCTCTAATTGACGCTGCGCCTTGATGATGCGCGACGACGAAATCATCTCCATCGCCTTAGTGATCTTCTTTGTGGATTGCACCGACCGGATTTTCCGGCGGAACACCCGCTGCTGGCCACCCATACCTAATCAGCCCTTGCGAACTTTCTTGGTGATGGCCATCCGGTCGATCTCCTCTTCGTCGATCGCTTCTACTTCAGCCTCTTGGCCCAAGATGGTGCCTTCACTGGTGCGGAACTGATTCTTGAAGTTTGTTAGCGCCGCGTCGAGGGAAGCGACCGTCTCATCTGACAACTGACCGCTGTCGTGAATAGTTGTCATCACTTCTTGATGGTCTCTTCCCAAGAAGTCCAAATATTCTCTTTCAAATCTGCGGACATCTTCCAGCGGGACGTCGTCCAGGCCGCCTGAAGTACCAGCCCATACCGAAACAACCGCTTCTTCCATGGGATACGGCTCGAACTGCGGCTGCTTCAAAAGCTCGACCAGTCGGGCACCACGCTCCAACTGCGCCTTGGAAGCCGCATCTAGATCGGAGCCGAACGCGGCGAATGCTTCAAGCTCCCTAAACTGGGCCAGGTCGAGTCGCAGGCTACCGGCGACTTTCTTCATCGCCTTCGGCTGTGCCGCGCCACCAACACGTGACACCGAAATACCGACGTTGATCGCCGGTCGAACACCTGAGTTGAAGAGATCGGATTCCAGGAAGACCTGTCCGTCAGTAATCGAAATGACGTTGGTCGGAATATATGCGGAAACGTCGTTAGCTTTGGTCTCAATAATCGGCAGACCCGTCATTGAGCCGCCGCCCATATCGTCGCTTAGTTTCGCGCAACGCTCTAGCAGCCGGGAATGTAGGTAGAACACATCACCCGGGTAGGCTTCACGGCCTGGCGGGCGTCGCAGTAGGAGTGAAACCGCTCGGTACGCTTCGGCCTGCTTGGAAAGATCGTCGAAGACGATAAGTACGTGCTTACCCTGATACATCCAGTGCTGGCCAATGGCTGAACCGGTGTAGGGAGCAAGATACTTGAAACCTGCTGGGTCAGACGCTGGCGCAGCCACGATGGTGGTGTACTCCATCGCACCATGCTCTTCCAGGGCGCCCTTAACGCCGGCAATGGTGGATCCCTTTTGGCCAATAGCAACGTAAATACAACGCACCTGCTTGTTGGGATCGCCACTCTCCCAGTTCTTACGCTGGTTAATGATTGTGTCCAGGCACACTGCGGTTTTGCCAGTCTGACGGTCACCAATGATCAACTGACGCTGACCGCGTCCGATCGCGGTCATGGCATCAACTGCCTTGATGCCGGTCTGCAATGGCTCTTCTACCGGCTGCCGCTGGACGACGCTGGGGGCCTGTACCTCAAGAGCTCGACGGCCCTCGGGAACTATTTCACCTAAACCATCAATCGGCGCACCCAACGGATCGACAACTCGACCCATGAAGTTGTCGCCAACCGGAACGCTGAGTACTTCACCGGTCCGACGGACCTCTTGGCCCTCTTCGATTTCGTCGCCATCGCCCAGGAGCACAGCGCCGATCTCTCGAACGTCCAGGTTGAGTGCGAGGCCTTTGAGACCCCCCTTAAACTCCAGAAGTTCGTTGGTCATCGCGGAATGCAGACCCTCAACGTGGGCAATGCCATCACCGGTGTCGAGTACTCGGCCCACTTCATCTCGAGGATTCCCGGTTTCTAGGGTCTCGAGATTCCGCTGGATCGCGTCCCGGATCTCATCCGGCTGAATCGTCAGCTCAGTCATCGTGACTCGCTTTCTTTCTTCGGCGCGTGGCGCTGTCGGTCAACCGGCAAGCCGGCGTCGTGCTGTCTCTAGGCGACTGGCGATGCTGCCGTCAATGACTTCATCGCCGATCTTTACGGTGATCCCGCCCACGAGGGCAGGATCAATATTGATGTTTAGGTTTACGGCACTGCCGTAAATTCGTTCAAGTGCTGCCGCCAGACGTCTTTCTTGATCTGCTGACAGCGGCTCGGCCGCGGTTACGGCAGCTACCAGTTGGTCACGTCGCTCAGCAGCCAACTGGGACAAGGTGTCCACCGACTGCTCGAGGCGACGACCGCGCAAGTGACTTGCGGTAAAGCTCAACAACTCGATAGTCGCCGGATCAGCCTTATCTGAGAGCAGGTCAGTGATCACAGCCTGCTTTGACTCCGTACTCATCGCCGGTGAAGACAGCACTAACTGCAGTTCACCATCAGCGACCAGTGCGCTCCCCACCTGAAAGAGTTCATCCTCAACTCGGTCCAAGCGCCCGTCATTCTCAGCAGCAGCAAGTAGTGCCTGTGCGCCTGCGATCTCAAACGCATCGACAAGGTCGCTCTCTGACGACCAACGTTGAGCGACCAAGAACCCAGACAACTTACGCGTCAAGTCATTGGTGTGATCGCTCAAGACTTGATCGATCACAGCGGAACGATCCGCAGCAGACCGACCGGAATCGGCGAGCGAACTGCGCAGTAGTCGTTCCCGACTGAGAAGGTCCGCAACCTGGAGTAGCCCACGCCCTGCATCAGCGAGTGCCGGATTTTGGTACTCGCTGTTGATTTCTTCCCTAACCAGGGCGATTGAGGTGCGTGAACTTCCGATCATCAGTTGCGCTCCTCCGCGGGTGCCGCTTCGAGATCCGCAATAAAACGATCGACAACCGCCTGCGAGCGAGCGTCATCCGACAATGACTCACCGACGATGCGCCCGGCAAGATCCACCGCCATGCCGCCGACATCTTGCCGCAGTGCGGACAAGGTCTGAGACCGTTCGGCATCTAGTTGGGCCTCGCCGCGGGCTGCGATTGTGGAACGCTCAACTTCCGCCTGCTGGCGGGCCTCGGCAACAATCGAGCGAGCATCATCTTCAGCCTTGGCACGAATCGCCGCAGCCTCATCATGTGCACCCGAGATTTGCTCTCGGTACTGCTCGGCTAGAGACTGAGCCTCCGCTTCGGCTTTCGCCGCACGCTCTATACCGCCTTCAATGGCGTCAGTCCGCTCTGCCAGCGTCTTCTTGATCCCTGGCAACGCAAACTTGGCCAGTAAGCCAAAGACGATGAAGAAGGCCAGCACGGCGATAATGAACTCGTCTAGCGGAACCGCAAGTACGGAAGGTGACTCACTGCCCTCGGCAGCTGACACTGCTGACGTCAATATGCTCATGAGCACTCCTTTCTCAAGTCCTAGCGTGAACTATGTTGGTGTGGTTGCCCCGAAGACGAATGGCGCTACGAATCCAATCAACGCCAAAGCTTCCGCCAGCGCGAAACCAAGCAACATGTTCTGCCGGATCACGCCGTATGCCTCCGGCTGCCGTGCAATGGCCTGCACACCCTGACCGAAGATAATACCGATGCCGATACCGGGGCCAATGGCAGCAAGGCCGTAGCCGACCGAACCGATGCTTCCTGTTAGCTCTGCGAGCAGAGTCATGGTCATTCCCTTTCCTGTTGTCCGGAGGCTTGTCCACCAGAACGTAGTACTAATGCTTTATTCAATCTGATTCACCGTTAATGCTCTCCGCTCAAGGCGTCGGAGATATAGACAGCTGTGAGTAGCGTGAAGATGTAAGCCTGTAACGCTTGAATCAATAGCTCTAAACCGGTGAGGGCGGTGACCACTGTGAAAGATAACGCCGACGTAAGGATCCACAAAGATGCCGTGGCTAAGAACCAAGCCAGAGCGCTGAACGTGACCAGCAATAGATGGCCCGCAAACATGTTGGCGAACAATCGAACACTGTGAGTAAACGGGCGAACCAGGAGATTCGAGATTAGTTCAATCGGCGTTAACAGTATGTACAACGGCTTAGGCAGACCCGGTGGAAACATGATGTTCTTGAAGAAACCCCAGGGTCCTTGCCTGATCATTCCCAAAGGCACCCATGTGAGGTAGACGATCAATGCCAGGGCCACCGGAACAGCGAAATAGGCCGTGGGAGGCAACATCGTGAGCGGGAAAATGCCCATGAAGTTCATTACCCAGACGAAAAAGAACAACGAGAAGAGAAACGGGATGAACCTCTCACCCGCCTTACCTATGTTTTCTTGAACCATGTCCCGGATGAAGTTATAGGCGAGCTCTGCAAGATTTTGAGTCCCCCGCGGCACGATAGTGGGCTTTCGAAAAGCGAAGATAAAGAAACCTGCGACTAAAACAACCGCGATAAGAATCAGGAGCATGGGCTTATCGAATTTGAAGAACCAAATTTCGAATAGCGTTTCGTACTCAAAGAAAATGTCAGACTTCGGCGCCGGTATTTCGCAGCCGTCCGATATATTGCATCCCCAGGCCGAGGATGGCAGAGCGGTCATGGAGTTGTCCTCTGTCTTGACTGGTTGATGCGCGCACGAGTCATGCGCGACGACCAACTGTGCGATTCAGTGGGAATCTGCAGTTCGGCATCGTCTTGACTCATGGTCCGGATCGTCAAGATTGACAGCAGCAGCCCGCATCCTAATCCCGCAATAGCACCGATCGACATCCCGAGGATCGAGTCGCCCAACCAAGCTCCGATACCGAAACCAATTGCACCGTAAAGAAACATACCCGCGAGCATGCGGCTGAAGATTGACCAGCCCTGGCTCCTGTCAAACCGCGAATCGACGGCGGGCGCAGCGGGCTTCGTCGCACCGGTCTCGGAACTCACGGAGAAAAAGTACCAGTTAAAGGTTGGTCCGTCAGAGCGAGGGGGGTTACGACACGCATCTCTTACATAAAGTAACTGGCACCACGACTAGAACCCCACCATTTGCAGTCAAATAGGGTGGCACCAGATTGATCAAGGGTTTTAGCGTGATGTTTGAGCCGAGGGTTCGTAACTGTTTTTACCGATGTCCTCCAAGCCCTGATAGGTGCAAGAGAAGTCCCTTGACGGAAACGGGACTTCAAGCAGCCCAGCGTCCAGGATTCCGTCCGTGACAAAATCCTGGGACACTTGAGAGAGACCCTGGGAGGCGCAGTCACTCAAACTGGCGCAGCTCCTGAAGCCTTATAACTGATCGGCCTTTTTGACAGAGGAGGACCCGTGCTAATAGGTGTACCGAAAGAAATTAAGGTGCATGAGTACCGAGTCGGTCTTACTCCTAGTTCAGTGCGGGAATTGGTCCGACATGGTCACGACGTCATCCTGGAGACTAATGCGGCCCTAAAGATTGGGATCAACGACGCGGCTTACGAGCAGGCAGGCGCAAAGATCGTCGATACTGCTGAGGAGGTCTTTGCTCGTGCGGACATGATTGTAAAAGTCAAAGAGCCGCAGCCGGTTGAGACTGCCATGCTTCGACCTGGTCAAATCCTCTTTACCTATTTGCATCTGGCACCTGATACCACGCAAACTCAGGGGCTCATTCAGTCGGAATGCGTCGCGATCGCGTATGAGACCGTGACCGATCGACACGGTGGCTTACCGCTTCTCGCTCCTATGTCCGAAGTTGCCGGGCGAATGTCGATTCAGGCCGGTGCGCACTGTCTAGAAGTTCAGCAAGGTGGACGAGGACAGTTGCTCGGCGGAGTCCCGGGAGTACCTGCCGCAAAGGTTGTTGTCGTTGGCGGCGGCGTAGTAGGTGCGAATGCAGCAAGAATGGC
>JAOZTQ010000006.1:8406-12037 GCA_029939085.1 Candidatus Nanopelagicales bacterium | reverse complement strand
GGATTGAACGTCCATCGGGGAGATATCACCTATGAAGCAGTTGCGCTGGCACAGGATCTTCCGTGGCGCTCAGCAGAAGAAGCGATTGCGGATGTCTGATCAGTTCGTCAGGGCAGTTGGGTAACGTCGTTGCAGCGCACGCTGAGCACGTAGGAATGCCGCAACAGTGTCTTGAACCACCGGCATACAGGCATCCGGCTGTCCACTTCTACCTTCAATCTGACGGGCAAGTTCGGTCACCTCAGTGGCACCCAGGAATGACGAACTTCCCTTGAGGGAGTGAGAGGCGAGTCGCAGTTCCTCTACATCTTTTTGTTCAATCGCAGCCGTCATCCGATCCATCAACTTTGGGGATTCCGTTAAGAAGGTCCCGACCAATCGGGCCATCCGGTCCGCCGGAAGTCGATCGGAGAGACGACTCAATACTTCATCATCGATAACATCGTCGGCCAGGCCCGCCGGCTCGGTCTGCTGCTGCTCATCGGCTGTGCCTCGTAACTGAATATCAGGCAACCACCGTTGAATTGCTCCGGCCAGTTGGTCGACGGTAAATGGTTTCGACAAGCAGCCGGATATCCCGCTGCTGGCTCGTTCGGCGGCCTCCATTTCAGCGGGATTTGCAGACATCGCGATTATCGGAACATCGCCGTGACTCGGAGAGAGTGCGCGAATCTGTTGGGCAGCCTCCAGCCCGTCCATGACCGGCATAAGACAGTCCATCAAAATCAGATCCCAGCTGTTCGTTTCGGCAGCTGTCACTGCTTCGACGCCATTCGATGCGGTGCCCACACGTAAACCGAGCAGTTCAAGCATGGTGGTGGCGACTCGTCGATTGACGACGTCGTCTTCGACTAGCAGGACATCTCTCTTATCGCGAGGAGGAGAGGTTTCAGTCATCGGCCTCGTGTAGCTATCGCCCGAAACACCAACCTGTCGCAGAATCTGCTCAACCCGCTCCGGACGCCACGGCTCAAATACGACAAAGTCAATACCGGGCTCTCGCGTGCTCCGGGTGGTTAGTTCATCCTGAAGCATGACGATCTTCAGAGTTTCGACACCAGAAATCTGACGAGCATCGGTCGCCAATCCGGAAAAATTATGCGCCGCTGCTCGACCATCAATCACTAGCAACTGGTAGCTGCGAGCTTGATTGGCAGCAGTTCGCAACAGTCGGAGCGCTACTTCGCGATCAGCGACCACAACTGCTCGCGTTAGTTCAGTGAAGTACCTGATCGGGGCCAGTTCAACCTGGTCCTGTGAGGTCACGATGATGATGGGAATCGGATCACGGGTAAATGACTGTGACATTTATCCTCAACTCACCCAAAGGTCCGCCAGAGGGAAGCCAGTTGCTGCTCTGTGGTCATTGGTCAGCATTCGGTGCGTTGTCTGCCATGCGTTGCGCCCCCTCGGGAACATTGTTCGGATCAACTACAAGAGCCTTAGTCTTGGCCAAGATCCAAACCTCGGCAATGGTCCATACCAAGGTGCAAAGGATGATCGTGAATCCAAATGCTCTCGTGTCGAAAGCTGTTGTTCCTTGCAACAAAAACAGCAACAACATGAGCACACCGATTTTGGTCAGGTAGATCACTAGGGCCGCCGACAAAGCCAGCTCAGGGTTGTTCCGCAAAACCATTGCTAGAAAGAGTTGGCCCACTACGAAGAAGATCAGCACGATTGCAGTGCCCAAAATGGCCCCTACGGCCGCTGGCATACCGCCAACGAACGCGGCCACCACGGAAGCTACTACCCCAGCAATAAATGTCGGTACTGCAACCCGGGCAAGCACCGTGCGTGTGAAATCTTCCATGTCGATCAGGCTATCAGCGCAGCAACAAATCTAAGAAGCCTCGACCCTAGGGCGATCCTGCGACAAGCGTTGCCCAGGTGGGCTTCGCAGTATCAGAGTGACTATGGCCAGCAGTAGCAGTCCGCCACCAAGTGCATAGCCCGCTGGGACGAATGCGAGCGCGACCACGGTGAAAGTCAAGGTGATTGCCCACCCATAAAGTAGGAGCACCGCTCCCCGATGTGAGTGCCCCATTTCCATGATTCGGTGGTGTAAATGTTCCTTGTCGGGCGCAAATGGAGATCGACCCGCCCAAGTGCGACGTAAAACAGCTAAACCCAGATCCAGCCATGGCAAGGCCAACACCACCAGAGGTAAAGCCAACGGCAGTAACGCCGAAGCCAACGCCGTTGATCCCACTGCCGCAGGGTCAACTCCACCCACTAGTGTGATGGTGCTGGTTGCGAGCAAAAGTCCAAGAAACATGGATCCGGTGTCTCCCATGAAGACTCTTGCCCGATAAAAGTTATGCGGTAAGAAACCTATGCAGACACCGACCACTGTGGCTGACGTGAGTGTGGATAACGTCGCCCGATCTAGACCGTTGGCGACACTCAATAAGTACGAGAATGCGAAGAAACCAGCGGCTCCGATTCCAGCAATTCCCGCGGCGAGACCGTCCAACCCATCTACGAAGTTGATCGCATTGATAGTCAACACAACGATGAAAACCGTGATGAGGACGCTGCTCAACGGGTCAAGTACGAAAGTTCCACCGATTGGCAGCCAGGTGATCGATATACCGCCAAATGCCACAATCCCACCGGACAGAACTTGACCCGCAAATTTGGTCAGCGGGTCAAGCGCCCACTTATCGTCGGCTATTCCGATAAGAACTAACACTGCCGCCGCTGCGATCAAACTCAATACCGCGCGACCCTCGACAAAGACCTGACCAATCAAGCTGAGCTGACTTGCCACCAGAATCGCGGCTAGGAAACCGGCAAAGAGAGCGAGACCACCCAGTCGTGGGGTAGGCATCGCGTGTACGTCTCGGTCTCTGACCTCAGCCATGGCACCCCATTTGACGGCAAGAGATCGAGCAATGGGGGCGGTGAAGTAGGTAACCGCCGCCGCTGTCATGAGACAGAGGAGGTACTCGCGCATGGATCAGCCGCGGGGGTAGGCCGGAAAGGCTCCCACAAGTTCTCCGACTTCCGATCGGATTTGGGCCGCTTCACTCCCGTCAGCGTCTCGAACCGCACGACTGATCAGCGAGGCAACTCCCTTCATCTCAGCACTTCCCATGCCTTGAGTAGTCACACAGGGAGTTCCAACCCGGATTCCACTGGCCACCGCGGGCGGTTGCGGGTCGTAGGGAATGGCGTTCTTGTTAAGTGTGATTCCCGCAGCACCTGTTCGTTGCTCGGCCTCGGATCCGGTCACTCCGACTTCCTGTAGATCAATGAGTGCCAGATGGGTGTCAGTGCCCCCTGAAACGGGTCGCATACCTTCTGCTGCGAGATTATCGGCTAGTGCCTGGGCATTCGTGACGACCTGACTCGCGTATCGCTGGAAGTCAGCACTCGCAGCTTCGCGAAGTGCAACCGCCTTACCGGCCACGGAGTGCATCAACGGTCCACCCTGCATCATGGGGAAGACCGCCTTGTCGATCGCTTTCGCGTGTTCTTCGCGGCAGAGCACCATGCCACCGCGCGGTCCGCGAAGAACCTTATGCGTGGTAAAAGTAACGACATCCGCGTAAGGAACCGGGCTCGGGATAGCTTTACCTGCAACCAGGCCGACGAAGTGTGCGGCATCGACCATAAGAATGGCGCC
>JAOZTQ010000006.1:3043-8306 GCA_029939085.1 Candidatus Nanopelagicales bacterium | reverse complement strand
GCTAAGTTCGCGCTGGCACCTGAATGTGGCTGAAGATTTGCGTGTTCTGCCCCGAATAGATCCTTGGCTCGTTGGATACCAATAAGTTCGGCACGGTCTACTTCTTCACAGCCACCGTAGTAACGACGACCTGGATAGCCTTCCGCATACTTGTTGGACAAGGTCGAGCCGAGCGTGGCTAGTACCGCAGGAGACGTGAAGTTCTCACTTGCGATGAGCTGTAAACCGCCCCGCAACCGTTCTAACTCGCTGACCAATACGTTGGCTATCTCTGGATCTTCGGCTTGCAGGGAACCGAAATCCGGACCCCAAAACTGCGACTGCTGTGTCATGACTACGATTCTAAGGCCGAAAGGGCGATGCTGGCACCCAGCGGGTCTGCGTGGCGCAATCAGTCGTCCGCTTGGCCTAACTCCGGGCACACTTCAGCAAGCGCTTCAACTGATATCCCGCCCGTTCGCTTGAGTACTGGAAGATCCTGATTGGTCGCATCGACTACGGTGCTGCGCTCACCCACCGATACGGGACCAGCGTCCAGGAAGATATCCACCTCGTCGGTCAGCAGCTCTTCGAAGTCCTGATGAGAGCTAATCGGATTCGATCCGGGCGGATTAGCTGATGTGGCTGCAGTCGGCCCAAGTTCCCGAGTTAATTCCAGCATCACAGGATGGAGCGGCATTCGGACGGCCAAACCGGGCGCACGCAATGGCCACATCAAACTTGGCTGCTGTCGAAGTAACAGCGTGAGCGGACCGGGCCAAAACGCGGACATGAGATCGCGAGCATATTTTGGAATGTTTGAAGCTACCCCGTCCACAGCCACCGGCCGACCTACCAAAACCGAGAGCGGCTGCTTGCTATGGCTTTTGAGATCACGAACAGCGTCAACTCCCTGCTGTGAGAAGGCATCGCAGATCAGCGTGTACATGTTCTGGTCTGGAGCCACCGCGATATCACCACGCCGCAGCGCCGCTACCGCGCTACCGATACGTTTTGGGCGAGTTTGCAGATCACTGCAGTCCAGCATCCGAGTCACCCTTTGATTGTGCCCGAACCGAGATCTCACCTAATCACGACGCACCGCACTCGTAAATCGAGGCCGATCTGCCAGATCACGATTGAGTTGAATCTCATCGAACCGACCGAATGAGGCGATAACGCCCGGCACCCCATCGGAGCCGCCCTGCAGTTCACCGTGCTCAAAAGCCACCAAACCGCCTGGACGCAAGAGTCGGTGAGCTACCGGGAGGAGGTCACGCACAACATCCAAGCCATCCGCGCCGCCATACAGCGCCATGGGCGGGTCGTACTCTGCTACTTCCGGATCTCGAGGCACTGCATTGTTTGGAATATACGGTGGATTACTCACGACGAGATCAACCTCACCGGAAAGCTCGGGAAGCAGATCGACATCTGTTGCATCCGCTGCCACGAACTTAACTGCGTCGGTCTTTAGTTTTGAACGGCACCTGTCCAGATTTCGCCTCGCATAATCTAGCGCCGTAGTGGAAAGTTCCACACCCACAACCTGAACCTGCGGCACTTGAGTCGCAATCGCCAAGGCGAGAGCACCGCTGCCGGTGCACAGATCGACTACTCGCTGCGGTGATTGGCGGCCGCTGAGCCAACTGACTGTATAGGCAGCTAGTGACTCAGTTTCTGGTCTAGGTACGAAAACACCGGGGCCTACTTCTAAATCCAGATCAATAAATGCCGCACTGCCAATGATGTGTTGTAGTGGCTCTCGTGTGGCTCGGCGAGTTACTAGATCGGCTATCTGCCGTCGCTGCTCCGCAGAAATATCTGGTACCAGCGCAACCTCCACTGGGCCAACGGCAAGTACTTCGGCCGCCAACCTGCGGACATCATGTTCCGGACTGGGCACACCGCTCTGTTGGAGTCGTGCAGTCCACGTCCGCAACAAATTCGCAGTGGAGGTCACTCCGTACCTGCCGCCGCCAAACGTTCAGCTTGATCGGCATCGACCAACGCCTGTACAACCGGTCCGATCTCGCCATCCAGTACCTGATCCAGGTTGTACGCCTTGTAACCAACCCGGTGATCGGAAATTCGGTTCTCGGGAAAGTTATAGGTCCGGACCCGTTCGCTCCGGTCGACCGTGCGGACCTGTGATCTTCTAGCGTCTGCGGCTTCCTGAGCAGCCTCTTCTTGCGCAGCAGCCAGGAGCCGCGAACGGAGAATCCGCATCGCTTGTTCCTTATTTTGAAGTTGGCTCTTCTCGTTTTGGCACGACACCACGACTCCGGTCGGTTCGTGGGTAATTCGCACTGCCGAGTCTGTGGTGTTCACACTCTGTCCACCAGGCCCCGATGAACGATACACATCGATTCTGAGATCAGACGGCTCAATATGTACGTCAATATCTTCCGCTTCTGGGAGTACCAGCACACCCGCTGCCGAGGTATGGATCCGACCAGATGATTCCGTAACTGGAACTCGCTGAACTCGATGAACCCCACCTTCGAACTTCAGCCGAGCGTAAGGAGCATTGTCTGGCTCAGTAGCCTTTTTCGCCCGCACAGCTAGCGCGGCATCTTTGACCCCACCGAGATCTGACTCTTCTAATTCCAGCACCTGGTGGATCCAACCTTGCCGCTCAGCAAACCGCTGATACATCCGAAGCAGATCCGCCGCGAATAAAGCCGATTCAGCACCGCCTTCTCCGGCTTTGACCTCAAGAATTACGTCTTTACCATCCATCGGATCCCGTGGCACGAGAAGAAGTTGTAACCGGTCGGCCACTTCATCGCGACGTTCGCCTAACTGTTCCGCTTCGCGAGCAAACGCCGCATCCTCATCCGCCAACTCAGCCGCAGCCTCGGCGTCCTCACCTAAGCGTTGCCACTCGCGATATGACTCGATGATGGGTCGCAATTCCGCGAATCGACGGCCAAGGCGGCGCACCAATGCCTGATCGGTATGAGTCTGTGGATCCGAAAGTTGCCGCTCAATATCGGCGTACTCGGTAGCGATTTCCTCGCACGCTTCGAACAACTCGATTCCTCTCCAGCTAGGTTTTGCACCAGGTCCGAAGGGGAACTACTTTTCCGCTGAGGCGGACTTTCCAAAGCGCTTCTCGAACTTGGCGACCCGACCACCGGTATCCAGCAACTTCTGCTTTCCGGTATAGAACGGATGACATTTCGAACATACATCCGCACGAATTTCGCCATCAGGCGCGGTGCTTCGCGTGGTAAATGTTTCGCCGCAGGTACAGGTGACCTGGGTTTCCGCATATGCGGGGTGAATATCAGGCTTCATGATCTTGCTCCTTTTCAGGATCCGGGTCGCAACTGCGTGAACCGGGTCCGCCGTCGAGTATCACATGCAGACGGGCTCAGGCCAAGCCGCTACTCGATCTCAGGCTCACCGTTCGCTGTGGGCGTGGTTTTTTGTACCTGAACCAAGAAGTCATAGTTGCTCTTGGTGTCACGCAACTTGGTGAGAAGTAGCTCGATGGCCTGCTGCACCTCAAGTGCATGCAGGACACGTCGCAACTTCCATACGATCTTGAGCTCCTCCGGTGACATGAGCAACTCTTCTTTACGGGTGCCAGATGCATCAACATCCACACTCGGGAAGATGCGCTTGTCGGCCAAACGCCGGTCAAGCTTGAGTTCCATATTGCCGGTGCCCTTGAACTCTTCGAAGATCACTTCGTCCATGCGTGAGCCGGTCTCGACGAGCGCTGTCGCCAGAATCGTCAATGAACCGCCGTGCTCAATATTGCGCGCGGCGCCGAAGAACTTCTTGGGTGGGTACAGAGCCGCGGAGTCAACACCGCCGGACAGGATTCGACCGGAAGCCGGTGCGGCTAGGTTGTAGGCACGTCCGAGTCGCGTCATGGAATCCAGTAGGACGACTACGTCATGTCCCATTTCGACTAGACGTTTCGCCCGCTCGATTGCCAACTCCGCCACCGTAGTGTGGTCGTCAGCGGGTCGATCAAAGGTTGAAGAAATCACTTCACCTTTGACTGAACGCTGCATATCGGTGACTTCTTCGGGACGTTCGTCGACCAGAACCACCATCAAATGACATTCCGGATTGTTTGCCGTAATGGCATTGGCAATGGCTTGTAGCACCATCGTCTTACCAGCCTTGGGGGGCGAGACAATAAGTCCGCGTTGACCCTTTCCAATCGGAGCCACCAAGTCGATGACGCGGGTGGTGAGATTATTCGGATCTGTCTCCAGGCGCAGACGCTGTTGCGGGTAGAGCGGCGTCAACTTTGCGAAATCCGAGCGTTGCTTGGAATCCTCCAAGGACATGCCATTGAGGCTGTCTACTCGAACTAGTGGATTGAACTTCTCCCGGCGTTCGCCTTCGTTCGGCTGTCGAATGACACCGGTCACCGCATCGCCCTTACGCATCCCTAAACGACGAACCATCGACAGTGAAACGTAAACGTCGTTGGGACCCGGCAAGTAACCGGACGTCCGGACAAATGCATAGTTTTCCAAGACGTCCAAGATTCCCGCGACTGGAACCAGGACATCGTCTTCACTGATCACGGGCTCGGCATCACGGTCTCGGCCGCGCCGATTTCGGTCCCGACCGCGTCGACGACTGCGACGTTGACCACCTTGGTTTCCGTCCCTGCCGCCTGAATCACCGCGATTCCGGTCAGATCGGTTATCTCGGCCGCCATCGGATTTATTGCCGCGATTGTCATCAGAGTCGGATTCTCGTTCGTCGCTGGACTTAGCGTCCTGACCGGAATCCTTCCCCGAATTTTCGTCCTGACGCGCAGCGGAATCGTCAGACCGGGACTTTTTCGTCGCTCCTGCGGAGTCCCGATTACCCGATCGACTATCACCGATAGCTGAGATGAGATCGCCTTTGCGCATTGTGCTGGCTCCTGAGATGCCCATCTCCTGAGCCATACGGCGCAGGTCAGGCAGAAGCATCGAGGAGAGACCAGAACTCTTTTTATTGTTTTTGTTTGATTCCGGATTCTGTCCGGAAGAGTCCGCCGGCTTTTCGGCGGAAATAGTGTCAGACACTCGTATGACCCTTCTGGGTATTACTGTCCGCTTGTGCGGACACAGTTTTATGGAATCTAGTGAGGAGAGGATCTTGGGCGAATAATCTATTGCCGTAAAGATTTGCCCACCAGAGCTACGCTTACAGTAGCACGTTGTATCGGCAGCCTCTAGCACCCTCTAGATGCGTGACCGGCTGAGACCGTTCCCCACACCTACCTCGCGGAGTTGATAGCCGGGCACAGGCAACCGGTTCA
>JAOZTQ010000006.1:0-2943 GCA_029939085.1 Candidatus Nanopelagicales bacterium | reverse complement strand
TCAGCGGATGGCTTGATGGGAACTGGCTCATCTGCGCCTTCTAGTGCAATCTGCGGATCCTTCAACCCGTTTCCGGTCAAAGTGCACACGATTCGGCTGCCAGCCGGTACTTGACCGGCTTCTGCCCGCTTGAGCAGACCCGCAACACTGGCTGCACTGGCCGGTTCGCAAAACAACCCATCGTGCCGAGCCAATAGCCGATATGCAGCCAAGATTTCTTCGTCGGTAACCGCTTCGATAACACCGCCCGACTCGTCTCGGGCTGCTTCGGCGCTTTGCCAAGACGCGGGATTACCTATTCGAATCGCAGTAGCAAGCGTCTCTGGTTGCAAAACCGGTTCGCCGTGCACGATTGGCGCAGCACCGCTTGCCTGGAACCCCCACATCCGCGGGGTTTGAGTTGCGGGACCATCTGCAAGATATTCGCGATATCCCAGCCAGTAAGCAGTAATGTTGCCCGCGTTCCCTACCGGCAAGCAGTGAATATCAGGCGCATCGCCCTGAGCATCCACCACTTCAAACGCAGCGGTTTTTTGTCCCTGAATTCGCACCGGATTGACAGAGTTCACAAGTGCTACCGGGTACTCGTCAGCCAACTCACGAGCCACTCGAAGGCAATCATCAAAGTTTCCGTCGACCGCCAACAGTTTCGCACCATGGACGATGGCCTGCGCAAGCTTGCCTCGGGCTATTTTTCCCGAAGGAATCAGCACGGCTGAAACTAACCCTGCTTTTCCTGCGTAAGCAGCGGCGCTTGCGCTGGTATTTCCAGTGGAGGCACAAATAACAGCCTCAGCGCCGTCATCTACTGCCTTGGAAATCGCCATGGTCATACCACGGTCCTTGAACGAACCTGTTGGGTTTGCCCCCTCGAACTTCAGCCACACTTCACCCGCAACTCGGTCGCTGAGTTGTTGAGAATGAACCAGCGGCGTTCCGCCTTCGCAAAGGCTGACAACTGAGTCGCCGACCGGGAGCCGATCGGCGTACTCGGTCATGATTCCTCGCCATTGAGCTGCCTGAGCTCCCACTGAAACCGTCACTGTTCACCCACAACACGCATCACACCGACGACCTCCTTGACCGAACCCATGAGACCCAGCTGTTCGATCGTGGCTGAAAGTGCACTATCGGGTGCGGGATGAGTACGGATCACAAGTCCCGCCTGATCACCTTGGCCCTCTTGCCGGACCGCTGAGATGCTGACGCCTTGATCGGCGAATACCTGTGAAATTTCGGCAAGGACGCCTGGCTGATCGGCGACGTGCAGATTCACGTAATAGCTGGTTGCGGCTTCTCCGATAGGCAGAATTCTGACGTCGCTGTATGTGGAAGCTGCCGCACCCCGAGATCCATTGATCCGGTTACGTGCGGCCGTTACCAAATCGCCCAGCACCGCTGATGCGGTTGGTTCGCCGCCAGCACCTTGGCCGTAAAACATAACCTCGCCGGCGGCCTCCGCCGCCACGAAGACCGCGTTATAGGCGCCACGAACTGATGCCAGTGGATGGTCGCGCGGGACCATCGTGGGATGCACGCGAACGCAGACACCGTCCCCTTCGCGATTCGTATCGGCGATGGCCAGCAACTTAATGACGAAGCCCATATCACGAGCGGCCGCGACATCCTCGGAAGTGACTTCTGTAATCCCTTCACAGTGCACGTCAGCCAGCGTTACTCGAGTGTGAAAGGCCAAACTGGCAAGAATCGCGGCTTTCGCTGCCGCATCAAGACCCGCTACATCCGCGGTTGGATCTGCTTCGGCGTATCCCAATCGCTGCGCATCAGCCAATACCTCGGCATAGTCAGCATCTTCCTCGTCCATGCGAGACAAAATGTAGTTCGTGGTGCCGTTGACGATGCCCATGACCGTTTGGACCCGATCTCCTGCCAACGAGTCGCCTAGTGGTCGCAGCAGTGGAATGGCACCGGCCACCGCCGCTTCGTAGTACAAGTCCACACCCTGCTGCTCAGCTAGTGCGTGCAACTCACCGCCCTTTTCTGCCATAAGGGCCTTATTTGCTGAGATCACACTAGAGCCAGCTTGTAGGGCGGCAGTGACAAGTTCCCCAGCGACTTCTACGCCACCAATGAGTTCAACAACTATGTCGGCACCTGACGCGGCCAAACCGGCCACATCATCCGTGATGAGCTCTCTCGGCACTCCCGGGCGAACTCGTTCGAGATTTCGAACCGCGACCCCGGTAAGACGCAACCGACCACCTACTCTCGCAGCTAAGTCGTCGGCTGACTCCGTCAAAATTCGGGCCACCTGAGATCCAACCGTGCCCCCACCCAACAGAGCAACGGTCACTTCTCGCGCCGGAGAATCATCAGCCGAACCGGTCGGATCGATAGCAATGGGTTGTGAATGCACACGTCATTCTATCTTTACCCAACTGCGAGCCATACGTCGTTCCGTTGAAACGCTGACGATAGGCGCCGCGGCTTAGGCGCCGGCATCCAGGGCGAGCATGTCCGCAAGGGTTTCGCGTCTAAGCAAAGTCGAGAGTCGACCGTCACGAACGCCCATAACTGGCGGGCGAGCCACCGCGTTGTAGTTGCTGGCCATCGAACGACAATATGCACCGGTTGCCGCTACCGCGATGAGGTCGCCTGTGGCGATATCCGATGGCAACCAAGTATCGCGAACCACGATATCGCCGCTCTCACAATGCTTACCGACGAGCCGACAAAGAATCGGATCCGCGTCGGAGGTTCGATTTGCCAAGACCGCTGTGTACTCCGCCTCGTATAAGGCAGGTCGAATGTTGTCGCTCATACCGCCATCGACCGCGACATAAGTGCGAACCAAACCACCGTCCAACTCAACCGGCTTGATGGTTCCGACGGTGTAGATCGTGATACCAGCGCTTCCCACGATCGCTCTGCCTGGTTCCACCGCAAGTCGTGGCATCGCCAAACCCAACTTTTCACACTCCG
>JAOZTQ010000090.1 GCA_029939085.1 Candidatus Nanopelagicales bacterium | reverse complement strand
TACTTAAGGTTCCATTCATCAGAGCCGTTTTGTTCGCAACGTGGCCTAAGCCAAGAGCATGGCCTGATTCATGTTGGTAGAGACTCGTGCGAAGCGTTTTAGCCTTTAGATCTTTCGCGTCATCAATATCGATAAGGATGAAACCGCGGTCGCCAATGAGTGCCGTGTCATCGGTTCCGTTAGACGAATGCACCTGTAAGCCGGCGTTGCCTGCGGTGCGACCGCCAACAACTTTGGCGAAGTAGTTGGATTCGCTTCTAGTGGGTGTCCCTCGCACATACGTGATGCCGATCGAACGTGGCGCTATGGACCCAATTTCGGGTTCGCCATCGGGCTTGATGTTTAATTTCCGCTCTCCCTGATAGCTGAAACGGTAGCGATCTTGAGAAGCTACGCCCCAGGCATCAAATACCTCTATCCAGCGTTGAATCTCTTCATCACGATCCAACTCGCTGTCCGACAACAGTGTCGTATCGATATGAAACTGGAGCTCACCAGGACACCATCTTCCTGCGTAGCGCCGATCAGGGTCCTCGAGGAGAAAGTTGTATCCACGAGACCTCTGAGTCGCGATCGTCATCGATTCGCTGGCGATGCCGTTCTCTCCTGCCGTTGTTTCGCTGAGTTGAAAATCAGATGTGGTCGGATATTGACTCAGTGAACCCAACGCAAACAGAAGAGCCGTTGCTGCGACGACCCGCAGTGAACGATTCAGCCAGGCCATACGGAATTCACGACGGATTTCCCAACGTTTTGCCCAGTCAAGGTCCCCTAATCGGACCAATAGAACGGACTAAAGGGACCTTTAGGGACTTGGCCAAATTCGCTTCGAGGCGAACCCACAGGTGTTCCAAGGACACCGCTATCCCCAACTCAGACCGAGTGCTCTGAAGGAAGGCCGACAGCAGCCACCTTTGCAGAGGTGGTTTTGCGGGGTCCGCATGCGCAGCGACGACCTAAAGACGACTGACTTCAGGAAGGCGGGAAGATGCTGGTCGCAGAGATGGACGTGACGGACCCGGAGCTGCGTAGTTGGGTCCGGGAGGTCGCCGATGCTGTGGGTTTCACGCTTGGCAACTCTGGTGGCTGTTGTCGGATTGTGGATGTTGCCGCTTTAGGCCCCGCAGCGAACGGCGTTTCGGATCCCAGAAAATCCGCCAAGCCGCCGTCTAGGGACCGCATTGTCGTGGGACGTCGCGATGACAGCGATGCTCTCATCCGTGCCGCACAACTTGGCGCGTCGGAGATAGTGCTTTTCCCTGGCGGCGGCGCACACCTCGAGCAGTTCTTGCGTGCTCATCAGCCTGACCCTCGTGGCGCGCAAACGGGCAGAGTTTTCACGGTTACCGGTGCGCGCGGTGGGGCTGGTGCTACGTCGTTTGCCGCAGGATTGGCGGTTGCGGCGGCAAGGGGTGGGTCGTGCGTATTGGTCGATGCCGACCCAGCAAGTGCTGGGATCGATGATGCGGTCGGGCTCGATTCGGTGGATGGAATCCGCTGGTCGGACATGGTTGATGTGCGCGGAGATTTGCCCGCGACCATGTTTCGGGGGCGAATTCCCCACGTGGCTGGTGTGGATTGGTTGGCGACGCCTTTGGGCACTGGAAACGTACCCTCGTGGATGGCTGTCATGACGTCATTAGTTGCCGCCTACGACACTGTCGTGGTTGATCTGCCGCGCTATCGACTGGCAGCCACGCCCGCCTTTCGAGCGAGCGTTTCGATCATCGTGGCGACCTTAGAAATGTCCGCTTTATCTGCGACTCGCGACTTATTGTCTTCAGGTCGATTTGGTGTTCACCCAACGGTGGCCGTCAGACCAGTTGGTGGACCATTGCGGATGGCTGCGGCTGTTGATGCGATCGATAGCACGAGACTGGTCGAAATCCCGAACTCACGATCGCTGCGTGGTTCGGCAGACTTCGGAGATCTTGCCACCTCGACGGCAAAAGGATCATTCGCAAAAGCATGTCGACACGTCGTGGATCAAGGAGTCGACTAGTGGGGTTGCGTACTTCGAAACGTGATCTTGCGGACCGAGTCAGGGAGTGGCTCGTCCAGGAGGATCGTGAACCGACTCCAGACGCGGTTGGTGCTGCACTTGAATCGCTCGGTGTCGTAGCTGAACCAGGTGTGCTTGCTCAGATAATTCAGCAGCTCGGTGAAGAACTTTTGGGTGCGGGGGCGTTACAGTCGCTCATCGACGAATCCGCGGTTACGGATGTTTTGGTAAATGGCACCGGATCAGTATGGATCGATCGTGGCAGTGGACTGCAACGTCAAGAGATCACAGTTGGTGATGAACCTGCAGTTCGCAGGTTGGCGCAGCGACTGGCGGCACAGGCTGGCCGTAGGCTTGATGATGCTCAGCCATTTGTCGATGCGAGACTTCCGGATGGGACGCGATTGCACGCTGCCCTAGCGCCCGTCGCTTCACCCGGGACACTCATATGCCTGCGCTCCCCGGCCCGTCGAGATTTCGACCTGGACAAGCTGCAGGATGCTGGCACCATTACGCCCAACGGAGTTTGGTGGCTTAAGGCACTCATGGCCGCCCGCCTGTCATTTCTCGTCATCGGCGGCACCGGTAGCGGAAAAACCACGATATTGAGATGTCTGCTTGAGCAAGTACCCCAAAGCGAACGCATCTTGGTAGTTGAGGAGTCGGCGGAGTTACGTCCTGCCCACAATCATTGCGTTGCTCTCGAGGGTCGCCCTCGCAATGCAGAAGGTGCCGGGGGGATTAATCTCTCAGATCTCATGCGCCAGGCCATGCGAATGCGTCCTGACCGGATCGTCGTCGGGGAAGTACGGGGTCCTGAAGTAGTCCAACTCCTTGCTGCAATGAACACGGGTCACGAGGGATGCGCCGGAACTATCCATGCCAATTCACCCGCAGCACTACCAGCTCGGTTGGAGGCGCTCGCGGTAGCTGCAGGTCTGAACCGTGCTGCCGTTCATAGCCAGCTAGCAGCCGGTCTCGAGGCGGTCCTGCACGTAGAACGGGCCAATACGGGTGAACGGCGTTTGAGCAGTCTGGGTGTCGTCGTACCTGGAGAAAGAGCAAGCAAAATAGTCCCTCTCATCACCTTCTCAGCAGATCGCCCAATTCTGCATATACCCAGACATCCCATAGCGACTCGAATGTTTGCAGTCTCACAGGAGATTCGTTGAGGTGCTGACTTTGTTACTTGTTCTCAGTGCCTGTTTCGTGGTTCCGCTTCCTCGGCTGGGAACCCTGACCGGTCTGAGGGAGTTGAAAAAGCGAGTATCGCGGAGCGGGACCGACCGAGAGGAAGCAGAACTGAGGTGGGCGGCCGCCTTGGTGGGCGAACTACGGGCGGGCAAACAGCCTGTCCTCGCGATCGTGGCCTGTCACGAAGACCATCCAATCGCACCGCGTGCGGTGAGGGCATGTCGGCTGGGAGCCGACGTCTCGGAAGCCCTCAAACAAGATGCTGCGAATACGCGTTCGCTGCTCTACTCGACCGCGGCGGTCTGGGAGGTTGCGCATTCCAGTGGTAGTAGCTTGGCTGATCTACTCCAGAAAATTTCCGAAGGACAACGAAAAACACTGGGAGTCCGACGTGCACTTCATGTGGAGTTAGCAGGGCCGAGGACGACAGCGCGGTTGATGTCGGCTTTACCTGTCCTGGGATTGATTCTGGGGGTGATGCTGGGTGCCAATCCACTTTCGTGGCTTATTTCTTCTCCGGTAGGGATCGCCGTGTTGTTGGGTGGGCTGAGTCTAAATTTTTTTGGGTACCGGTGGATCAATAAAATCGTTGCTCGGGTGGAAGATTCGCTGTGACCGTTTCGCTGCTGCTTATGGCTATTTTGGTTGTCCCGTTGCCGCGTCTGGCCCGAAGGCGGGAAAGTATGGTGACCGACCGGCGAGAGATGCGATTCGATTGGGTGCTTGCCTTATCTGCTGCAGGCGGTTGTTTTCTCTTTATCCCGTTTCCTTGGGCGATCGCGGTCGCAGCGGTTGTGGTTGGTGCCATCATGGTTTTGGTCCCGAAATCTATCGGAACCAATGACGATGATCGGCAGTTACGCATAGCTCGAGGAGTTCCCGAAACTGCTCAGATGCTGGCGGCGCTCGTCGCCACGGGCAGTACCGATCAGGTTGCTACTCAGCGGGCAGCGGCTGCGGCAGCAGAGCCGCTCAACACCATCCTGCGCAATGTGGCACGGCGACGAGCTTTGGGGGCTTCGGCCGAAGCCGCATGGGCGGAAGCAGCTGGAGACCCGTTGTTGTCTTCCATCGCTACCGTGATGATCAGAGGCAGCGAGACCGGTGCAGGTACTTCTTCGGAGCTTCTGCGGATAGCTCAGGACGCAAGAGACAACTACTACACCAGAGCCCAAGCGGCGGCCCGAAGTGCGGCGGTAAAAGCTGTAGTTCCACTCGCCGCTTGTTTCCTCCCCGCATTCTTTTTGTTGGGCGTGGTCCCAATCGTGGCTTCATTAGGCTCCGAATTGTTCTGAGGCCGTTATCCCCAGAATGTTAGTGGCCCGCCATTCCACAGAATCCTTTCCTCAAATCCCGCATGGGATTCCTCATTGCAAATTGGCCATGGGCCGACTTGGTCTGA
The DNA here is from genome assembly GCA_029939085.1 of Candidatus Nanopelagicales bacterium. GTDB lineage: Bacteria > Actinomycetota > Actinomycetes > S36-B12. Next base: position 1,563 of record JAOZTQ010000090.1, on the reverse strand, counting down.
CCTAGGGAGAGGAGTTCATATGCAGGAAAAAGTCGATGCGTTTCTGGAGGAAGAAGAAGGACTGACTACTGCGGAGTATGCGGTAGGAACGGTGGCAGTTGCTGGATTGGGCGGAGTATTGATCAAGCTCTTGACCAGTGACTGGGCAATGGACATTATCAAGCGGGTAATTGAATGGGCATTCAGCTTCCTATTCTCCTGAGTGTTCGTGGCCGACTCGGTCCGGATCGATCTGATGGCGGTGTTCCGGGCCGAGTCGAGCCGCTAACCAGTTCTTCGGGAGAGGCTGGTTCGAGGCCACGAGATAGCGGAATGGTCATCTTGGAGTTTGCTCTGGTAGTTCCCCTGATCTTTTTCGTGGCTCTCTGCGCCGCATGGTTATTGCGGGTTGGCCAGGCCCAAGCTCAACTGGATGATGCTGTTCGCACCACGGCGAGAGAGATAGCCCGGGGCACGGACCGCCACACAGCGGGTGAACTTGGGCAGCAAATCTTTCCTGGTGCCCGGATTAAGGCCCGAGAAACTGGCTCGGCACCGTTGCTAGTTACGACAGTGGGTACCTATCGCCTGAATGCCCCGATTCCGAATCTTGACGGGTTTCACATCAGATTGCGTTCGGAAATGATTGCAGTGAAAGAAGACGTTCCATGACCAAGGACGATGGACTTGCGATGCTCTGGCTCCTGGGATGCATTCCGGTTGTCTTCATCGTCGTCGTGACCGGTTCTCTAGTGGGAACTTCAATGATTCATTCAAGAGCTGAGTCCGTAGCAGATGTCACGGCTCTGGCGGCCGCGCGAGAGATAGTGCTGTCACCCGAACCTTGTGATGCAGCCGCCAAAATCGCGGCGGCGAACTCCGCCGATCTTGTGGAATGTAGTTTCGATGGCCCTCGGGTAAGTGTCGTTATTGCTCTAGCGAGGACAGGGGCCATGCCGAAGTGGATTGGTAAGAAAAAGATACGAGCTCGTGCTGCGGCAGAGGTCTACTGGGAAGTGGAAGCGGACTCGCCTGCCGCACCCACAAATGAGTGAATACCGGCAGGCGGAATAGCTAAAGGTCAGGTGTCACAGCCTGTAGTAGAGCTATCGCCCCAGCCTTATCCAGCGGTTCGTTTCCGTTACCGCACTTCGGGGACTGAATACAGCTCGGGCAGCCGTCGTCGCAGGGACAGTTGCGAATAACGTCAGCGGTAGCTGACAACCATCTTTGTGCTTCGTCAAACCCGCGGCGAGCGAATCCGGCTCCGCCGGGATGTCCGTCGTAAATGAAGAACGTCAGTTCATTGGTATCGGGGTGACGCTCAGTGGATAAGCCGCCAATATCCCAACGATCACACGTTGCTAGTGCGGGCAGCACGCCTATCGCTGCATGTTCGGCGGCATGGGCCGTTCCGGGAAGGCGATGCGAGTCGATTCCAAGAACCTCAGGATCGGGTAACTGCCACCAAACAGATCGGGTTTGCAACTGTTGCCGGGGGAGATCGAGGGGTTCCGATCCCAAAACTTGCCCGGTGTCAGACCGTCGGCGCAGGAATGAGACGACTTGGCTGCTGACCTCAAC
>JAOZTQ010000089.1:4352-6164 GCA_029939085.1 Candidatus Nanopelagicales bacterium | reverse complement strand
TCGAATAGGTCGTTTTGCACCTTCGTGAGAACCTCCGCCACATCTGGCTTGAGTTCGCCGAGTGCTAACGCTGCTCCCAGATGTGCGTTGGTTTCATCGACATCAGCGTAGGCCTCAAGCCGCGTGTCGTTTTTGTCAGTGCGAGACATATCACCCAAAGATGTAGTGCCATCGTCACCAGTGCGGGTATAGATCCTGGTTAAATTGACCACGTCATTACTGTAATGCCTGTTTGATCCGCTGCACTTCGCGTGGGCTGCGAGGTTTGTCATGTTTCAAGGGGTACTGTTTTGGTAATAGTCATCTAGTGTCGTACCCAGCCCGTATTCGCAGTTCAGGAGCACCTCATATGCCTGCCGTGGATGCCTTTCGAATCGAAGGCGGTCACCCGCTCTCGGGTGAGGTTGAGGTTGTCGGCGCCAAGAATTCAGTCCTTAAGTTGATGGCGGCTGCTTTGTTGGCGACAGGCCGCTCCGAGCTCATCAACGTCCCACGGATCAGCGACGTCGAGATCATGGCCGAGCTGATTACGCGGTTGGGTTGTGAAGTCGAACTTTTCCCCGACGAACGACGATTAACCATCGATGTTCCTGCAGAGCTGCAACATCGAGCCGACTATGACCTCGTTCGACAGATGCGAGCCTCGGTTTCGGTTCTGGGGCCGTTAACCGCTCGGTTGGGCGCAGCAGATATCGCGCTGCCGGGAGGAGATGCGATCGGGTCGCGTGGCCTAGATATGCACCTGACCGGTCTGGAGCGGATGGGGGCGAAAGTCACCAGCCAGCATGGCTACCTCATGACTTCCGCACCAGAAGGATTGACCGGGGCCTCACACTGGCTTGACTTCCCAAGCGTCGGCGCAACCGAAACACTTTTGATGGCTGGAGTCACAGCCTCGGGTACTACGGTGATCGACAACGCTGCCCGGGAGCCGGAAATTGTCGATATTTGCCGCATGTTGGTGGAAATGGGTGCACAGATTGAGGGCATCGGTTCCTCGACCCTGACGATCTCCGGTGTAACTGAACTACGACCTGTCCAGCATCGGACTGTGGGAGATCGCATCGTTGCGGGAACCTGGGCGGTTGCAGCAGCCATTACCGGCGGCGACGTAACCGTTCGAGGCATCGATCCCGCGCATTTGGAGTTACCGCTAGCGAAACTTGCGTTGACCGGAGCCGAGATTGGCTGGCTGCCCGATGGCTTCCGGGTAACCGGGCCTGAGCGACCGCAGGCGGTAGATGTTGTCACCTTGCCGTATCCAGGGTTTGCTACCGACCTGCAGCCCCAGTTCATCGCGTTGAATGCGGTTTCCGATGGCGTCGCGATGGTTACGGAAAATCTTTATGAGAGCCGCTTCAAGTTCGTCAATGAGTTGGTCCGACTCGGCGGCGATGTTCGGATTGAAGGCCACCATGCTCTGATCCGTGGGCGGGAAGGTCTTTCCGGAGCGCCCGTCGAGGCGGCAGATATACGTGCTGGTGCGAGTTTGGTTTTGGCCGGATTGGTAGCCAACGGCGAAACTATCGTGACCGATATCCACCACATCGATCGTGGCTATGACTATTTCGAACAGGATTTGCAGGCTCTCGGTGCCGTCATCGAGCGTGTGTCCAGCGAGGATTACCTCGGGGACGTACCAGCACCGCTTTCTTGATTCAGGTACGCTGGCGGGGCACTCGGGGAGTCTGGGACAGCTGGACTGAGATGCCCGCCACATCAGCGCGGTCGACCCGTAGCACCTGATCTGGATCACGCCAGCGGAGGGAAAGTGTTCATGGCTACAGTTGCCCGCAAATTTTCAATCATCTC
>JAOZTQ010000089.1:2577-4252 GCA_029939085.1 Candidatus Nanopelagicales bacterium | reverse complement strand
ATTGATACCGGCGATGTCTGTATCAACTACGACACCGCTGCTCTGAAGAAACAGGGTGTAACTCCGCCCGAAACTCTCGACGACCTAACAAAGCCGGAATATCGTGGGCTACTCGTTGTAGAGAACCCGGCTACCTCAACGCCAGGACTTGCTTTCTTACTGACAACCATCGCAGAGTTCGGAACCGATGGGTTTCAGGACTACTGGAAGCGCTTACGCGACAATGACGTACTCGTAGAGAACAGTTGGGATAGCGCTTACTACCAGCAGTTTTCTGGTGGCAGTGGCGAAGGCGACCGCCCGATGGTCGTGAGTTATGCCAGTTCACCTGCTGCCGAAGTGATCTTTGCTGAAAAGCCACCGAAGGAAGCGCCCACAGCGGCCATGCTTTCGTCCTGCTATCAGCAGATCGAATATGCCGGTTTACTCAATGGGGCAAAAAATCCGGCAGGAGGTCGCGCGCTATTGGATTTCATGTTGTCGGACACATACCAGAATGATCTTCCACTGAATAACTTTGTCTATCCGGTCGTGGCCTCCGCGAAGGTGCCGAAGGAGTTCGACGAGTTCGCGCCCAAGCCGACGGACCCAGCCGAGCTACCTGCCAACGAAGTAGATGCCAATCGGGAGACCTGGATAGAGCAGTGGACCTCCGTGGTGCAGCCCTAGCCGGTAGCTCCGCGAGATGGCTGGTAGTTGCCATACCAGCCGGTTTCTTATTGCTATTTTTCGGTTTTCCGATCGCCAATCTTCTGCTGACCGCTTTCAGCCAAGATGACGCGCTTACCCGAATCTGGTCTGCGTTAGGCAATGCCCGGGTTGGTGGCGTGCTGTGGTTTACGCTCTGGCAAGCGGTTTGTTCCACGCTGCTGACTATCGCTATCGCATTGCCTGGGTGTTGGGTCATGGCCCACTTTCGGTTTCGTGGTCGTGGTTTGGTTTCGGCCCTGGCCGTTGTGGCTTTTGTTATGCCCACAGTTGTGGTGGCTACCGCTATTTCGACGGTGTTGGACGACAACGGTCCGCTGGGTTGGTTACTTCCTGCGGGTGCAGATAGAGGCATTGGGGCCATCTTGGTCGCGCACGTGTATTTCAACCTCGCGGTCGTATTGCGAGTAGTGAGCTCCTACTGGGCGCAACTGGATCCGCGGCCCACTGAGGCAGCGGCAGTTTTGGGCGCATCGCCCTGGCGAGTCTGGTGGTCGGTAACGTTGCCTCGCCTCCGTCCCGCAGTTTTAGCGTCGGGTGCGATTGTTTTCCTCTTTACCTTCACTTCGTTCGGCATTGTGTTGCTGCTGGGTGGTCCAGGTCAGGCAACTATCGAGGTTGAGATCCAACGACAGGTGCTCTTTCTCTTCAACGTACCGGCGGGTGCCGCGCTTTCTGTTCTCCAAATTATTTTCGTGTTGGCGATCTTGGCACTGCAAACAGCACTGTCACGAAGACTCGCTGCCGGCGGTGGTACCGCAGCACGATTGCGATTGCCCAGCCGGATAAGAGAGCGATTCGGTGTAACGGCATTCGTGGTGGTATCACTCCTGATTTTTGGGGGTCCGCCACTATCAGTGCTGCTTCGAGCACTGGACTCTGGCGGCAGTTGGAGCTTGGTTAACTTCACTTCGCTTACATCGCAGGATGGCCGGACTGTATTGAGCGTTACCCCGCTGACCACGGT
>JAOZTQ010000089.1:0-2477 GCA_029939085.1 Candidatus Nanopelagicales bacterium | reverse complement strand
TCATTAGCGATCTCGTTGGGAGAGTTTGGGGCTACGCTCTTTGTCGCACGCGGCGATCAACCGACGATGCCGATCGCGATCTATCGACTTTTGGGGACACCGGGTGAGACTAATCAAGGCCAGGCCATGGCATTAGCTGCGATCCTCATTCTGTTGACCGGATTTTTCGTCTTGCTCACAGATCGTTGGCGTATGGCAGGTGAGCGTTATGTCTGAGTTGATCGTGCGAGACGCAGTTGTTCATTACGGTGATCGGATTGCATTGGCGGGAGTAGATCTCGAAGTCGGCGCGGGCGAGACTGTTGCGGTTTTGGGGCCGAGCGGGTGCGGTAAGTCAACCTTGCTTCGCGCCGTGGCAGGTTTGGAACCCTTAAGCGAAGGTTCGGTTGTCTTGGGCGATCGGGATTTGGCCGGTGTGCCTACCTACCGTCGCGACGTGGGGCTGATGTTTTCCGACCATGCGCTATTTCCGCATCTCAATGTGGCGGACAACGTTGGCTTCGGCCTGCGGATGGCCGGTTGGGCTAAGCCCGACATCCGGGACCGCGTGTCCGAGATGCTGGACTTGGTCGGCTTGGCCGATCGAGTTGATTCCGCTGTGGCTGAACTATCGGGTGGACAGGCGCAACGAGTGGCGTTAGCCCGAACTCTCGCACCGCGCCCCGCGGTGGTGCTACTGGATGAACCGATGAGCTCACTGGATCGGGCATTGCGGCGAGATCTCACCGAAACTCTCGCTGAATCTCTTCAGCAGGCTGAGGCAACGGCACTGCTAGTCACGCACGACCGCGATGAAGCCTTGAGGTTGGGCGATCGAATAGCAGTGATGCGCGAGGGGCGCTTCGTTCAGGTAGCCGCGGATACCGAACTGATGGAACATCCGGTCGATGACTGGGTTGCAGATTTTTTGTCAGACAATCCGTATGGCGAGATCAGTTGAGGAAAAGTGACGAGGACTCAGTCGGATTTAGGTAGCTCAACCTGAAGGATCTGGCCCCTGCGTGAATGTGGTGCATTGAGCCGGGCTTACCCTCGTTGCAGACCAATCCCAGATTTGAATGAGGAGGCCGCCATGACCGCGGTTGCAGTAATTGGTGCAGGACTCATGGGCTCGGGTATTGCGCAGGTGGCTGCGCAGGCCGGATTCGACGTCCACTTACGTGACGTCGACGAGGAATCGATTGAGCGGGGTTTAACTGGGATCGATAAGTCACTCGCTCGGTTTGTTGCGAAAGATCGCCTTAGTGAAACTGAGGCGGCTGAAGCCCGAGCTCGCATTAAGGGCACGACCTCATTGGCCGATGCTGTCGCCGATACTGATGTAGTCGTTGAGGCGATTTTCGAGAACCTCGAGATCAAGACTGAACTCTTTCAAGAGTTAGATAAGTACGCTCCGGCGGGGGCAGTCTTAGCCACCAATACTTCCGCGATCCCCATCACCAGAATCGCGGCTGCTACCTCCCGACCACAAGATGTCGTGGGCACTCATTTTTTCTCACCGGTGCCGATGATGAAGCTGTGCGAACTCGTGCGTGGCTACAAGACCTCAGATGAAACGCTCCAACGAGCTCGTGATTTTGCGGAAGCAATCGGCAAGACCTGTATCGTCGTCAATCGCGATGTCGCCGGGTTTGTGACTACCCGGCTGATTTCTGCAATCGCTATGGAAGCAGTGCAGTTAGTGGAATCAGGCGTTGCGTCCGCTGAGGATGTTGATATCGCCTGCAAACTAGGTTTTGGACACGCTATGGGGCCGCTACAGACCGCAGACTTGACGGGTGTAGACATTCTCACCAACGCTTCACAAAACATCTACAACGATACGCAGGACGAGAAGTTCGCTCCGCCGGAGTTGCTGCAGCGAATGGTGGTGGCCGGCGATCTGGGACGTAAATCCGGCAAGGGCTTCTACGAATACGAGTAGTTACTCGTTGCGACTTATTGTTCCGGCCAACCGGACAGCACGAGCTTTCCGATCGTTCGTTGCGACCCAACCAATTCATGCGCCTGTGTGAGATTTTCTGCGCAGATAACTCCGAGATCGCGACTAAAGGTCGAGTTGATCGAACCTGCATCAACCAAAGCTGCGACGTTATTCAAGATCTCGTGCTGTCGGGTCATATCTGAGGTCTGATAAAGAGACCGGGTGAACATAGATTCCCAATGCAAGCTGATGCTCTTGCCTTTCAGCAGGGTTATATCTACCGGTTCAGCGGGGTCGTCGATCATCCCTAGTTGCCCCTGAGGTGCCAAAACTGTGGCGGTCGAAGCGAAATGTGTCGCGGAATGAGTAAGTAGGGCCGCGTGCGTGATTCCGGTGATATTGCGAGCAGACAACTCTTCATCCAGTGGATTGGCATGATTCAACACATGCGTTACGCCCCGGTCGATTAGCCACTGTTCGCTGTCTGCGCGTGATGCGGTTCCAATCACAGTCGCGCCAACGTGTTGCGCCAACTGAACTGCGATAGAACCGA
>JAOZTQ010000088.1:2935-6197 GCA_029939085.1 Candidatus Nanopelagicales bacterium | reverse complement strand
GTTGGGCGTTGACGTCCAAGCTTCTGATAGCCAAATCCAGTCTGCTTGGCGTACCGCGGTCCGCGAGCATCATCCTGATGTCGGCGGAACTGCTCAGGATTTCACTGACGTACACATCGCCTATCTTGTCTTGAGTGATCCGAAACAACGCGTCGAGTACGACCGATATCGACTCGCAAATGCTGCTACCCAGTCGCCACTGATTCCACCAGCACCTGAACCGGAACCCGAGACTCAACCCGCAACTTATGAGCGACCACGTACCCTCTGGCTACTTGCTGCCATCGCTCTTATCGCAGTGGTTGGATCCTATATCTGGCCTGGATTTACCGTGGTCACTGGAATAGTCGTTGGCATCGTTGTGATGAGTCGCTATCACCGGATGGGCTTTGGTTTGATCCAGCGTCGTTAAGCAGGATCGGGTTGCTCGGCTGCTCGAGGGTCGTTCGGCTCACGACCGAACAAGACACGCGCTACGACCAGAGACACTCCAAGCCAACTCAACCCCAAGAGCCAACCACCGATCACGTCGGTCGCCCAATGCACTCCCAGAATCAGTCGACTGAAACCAATAGAGATACCGAAAATCATCAGCGGTGCGGCAATCCACCAGCGAACGGCGCGAGGAAGCAAGACGAGCGCGACGAGACCCAGTGCGAACCACACGGTAATGCCCGCCTGAGTGTGTCCTGACGGAAAAGATAAGGACTCTTCCAACTGATAGGTGCCATTCGTGGGTGGTCGTTCGCGTCCGACTGCGGACTTTACGACCGTATTGAGAAATGCTCCACCCGCCGCGCTAATCATCAGGAATACTGCCGCAACCGTTGGCAATGGGACCGGAGACCCGAACCGTCCCCAAAGCAGCAACGACACCGACACCACAAACACTGTCAACGTTGAGAAGAGAACTCCACCCACGAAATGGCAGAACTCGCTGACGCCAACTAGCCAGGAATTTTCGGCCCCAAGGTTGAAAAAAGCCTTACCCCACGACTCATCCAACGGCGTGATCATGTTCGGCGCCGAAGTCACAATCCAGGCCACCGCCACAAAACCCAGGCCGGCAACAACGGCCAATGAAGCACCTAGCTGTGCGATACGCGTCCAGTTGAGAGACTCAGTCACGCTCGAACGGTAGCGCCGCTCAACTGCCAGTGTCACGTACCCGCGGAAATACCAGATAGGTCGGATCAATCACGCCAGAATGTCCTTGTGAACCTGTTTAAGGCCCTGAAGCGCTCGGCTCCGGCAAAATCCGATGCCGCACAACAGTTTCTCAACCGCTACCAACCTGTCAGTAGACCGCTCATCGTTATTTCTGCCATCGTCCCGTTGATCTTCACCCAGGAAAACAGCGGGCATGTAGGCGAATTTATTGCCATCCTTTCGTGGCTCGTGTTCCTCGTCGATCTCGTCATTCAGATCCGATTCCGCGACCGCTATCTCTATTCGTGGGTGGGAATCCTCGATATCAGCATCGTGCTCGTAACTTCGCCTTGGTATCTGCTACCGGGGATCGAAGGAGGCGGAATCGTTGTATTGGCGCGCCTTGCTCGACTCGCACGGCTACTCGTCATAGCTAAAGGAGCACAGCACATCATTGAGCGGTTGGGGCGGGCCGCCATCATCGCTGTTGCCGCCGTCTTCCTTCTATCTTTCGTTGCCTACGAAGCTGAGAACGGCGCCAACCCCAGCGGAGTCGTAAATCCTGAATTTGCGTCTTACTGGGACTCGGTTTGGTGGGGCTACGTAACGCTGACCACAGTAGGTTACGGCGATATCGTGCCGGAAACGGTGACCGGAAGAATCGCCGGTGCAGTGATCATGACGCTGGGCATCGCGCTCTTGGGTGTACTTGCCGGTTCGTTGGCTTCCTTCTTCAGGATCTCGCCTACTCCCAACAGCGACGATTCGAGCGAAGCCGATACTGACGATGCGTTTAACACGTCTAACGCGAACTCGGCGCCCACCACCACACCCCTAGCGTCAGAATCGCGGACTGCCGATGATCTCGCAGCGCTGCGAAAGGAGGTCGTCGATCTCCGCAGTGAAATTCGGGAACTGACCGAAATTCTCAACCGCACCAACGCTCCGACCAATCCGAATGAGTCATCGGGTCCGGATCGATGACTACCAGCGCGATAACGGCGAACTGGGAGGCGCCAACCGTAACTCTCCCCTAGTCTTTGAAGGTGCCTGACTCCGGCCCTCCGGTCGATCCCGAACCAAACTCACGTCCAGCGCCGTCTTCCTCCAATATGGTGATTGAGGACCCCAAGCGCCTCCGGCTGATCCTTGTCGTGGTCGCACTCTCACTCATGATGGTGATCTCAGGGGTTAGTGGACTCAATGTCGCACTGCCTGATTTAGCCCTATCCACCGGTGCCACCCAAAACGAACTGCAGTGGATCGTCGATGCCTACACCGTGACGTTAGCGGGTCTACTCTTCATAGCCGGGGCTATCGGTGATCGTTTTGGCCGTCGGCTGTTGCTCATTGCCGGGTTGATTATTTTTGGTGGAGCCGCAGCTGTGGCATTCGCCGTTTCCGACCCCACAACCCTGATCGTGCTGCGTGCGATCATGGGAATCGGGGCTGCGGCCGTTATGCCAACCACGTTGTCAATCATCACGACGTCGTTCCCAGAGGAACGTCGACCTCAAGCCATCGGAATTTGGGTGGGTGTCGCCGGAGCAGGCGCCGTTCTTGGTTTGCTCATGTCCGGCTTACTCTTGGAATGGTTCTCCTGGAACTCATTCTTCGCTCTCAACGTTGTGTTGGCTTTAGTGGCCCTGGTCGGTGCCTTTGCGGTAATACCAAACTCGGTGGATAGCGATCCGCCAGCACTGGATGCGATTGGCGCACTGTTGTCCTTCCTCGCCGTGGCGGGCCTCGTTTTCGGCATCATTGAAGGTCCTGTCTCCGGGTGGACCGCCTGGCAAGTAATCACGCCGATCTCGATCGGGGTCGTGGCCGGAGTCTTGTTCGTGTTGTGGGAACTTCGCGTTGAGTCGCCGCTACTGGACCCCAGACTGTTCCGACTTCCTGGTTTTTCTACCGGCTCTGCATCGAACACCATTCAGTTCTTCGCGGCATTCGGTTTCTTCTTCACTATCATGCAGTTCCTCCAATTCGTGGTGGGTTACTCGCCGCTCCAAGCAGCAGCCGCAGTCTTGCCGATGGCGATAGTTCTAATCCCGCTAGCGCGCAACGCCCCATTGATTTCTCAAAAGTTTGGCTACAACCGGGTCGGTAGCGG
>JAOZTQ010000088.1:0-2835 GCA_029939085.1 Candidatus Nanopelagicales bacterium | reverse complement strand
TCAAACGGAGATCAACTGGTGGCCGCCGCCAACGAAGCTTTCGTTTCCGGTGCCGCGGGGGCGCTGCGCGTTGCTGCGGCGGTCGTCATCGTTGGGGCGCTGTTCGTTTTCCTGCGTGCGCCTCGACGTGGTGAACACTGAAGCGACCGACTGCCTCGACGAACGAAACTCGCCACGGATTTGCATGCGTGCTCGTTAGACTGCATCGTAAATGACGCTGGTGCGCTGATGTGAAGGTGCTTTGGAGGTTTCGTGGTGCAGAGTGGGGCTACGTTCCCTTTCGCAGTTGAATCGAAGTATCGACCGCTGCTCGCCCCTATTGGCGTCTCATCCGATCGGGCTTGGGCGCGAATCGGTTCGGATCAACTCACGGTGAAATTTGGATTTCTTGGCTGCTCAACCCCCCTGTCAAATATCACCTGTGTCGAGATCACCGGGCCCTACAAGGCGTATAGAGCGATAGGGGCCCGGGGGTCCTTTTCCGACACGGGAGCTACCTACGGTTCCACCACGGTGGGTGGTGTTTGTATGGAATTTGATGAGCCGATTCCGGCGCTCGATCCCACCGGACTCATTCGAAATGAAGCACTTACCGTGACGGTTGCTGATCTTGAAGGTTTCGCAACTGCACTTCGGAAAGCCACCGGCCTCGACTGATCGCACGGAGGGTAGCCGGAACTGCCTAATAGCCGCCTGTAACAATACAGAGGTGCGCTACCAAGAGACGACCTACAAAACTGATGACGATGCTGCTATTTACGAACAGCAGTGGCTTCCGGACGGTGACCCGCGAGCCGTAGTTTGCCTGGTGCATGGCCACGGTGAGCATTCCGGTCGCTATAACAATGTGATCGATGTTCTAGTCGACCAACAAGATCTCGCCGTTTTGTCCTTCGATCTACGCGGACACGGTAAGTCGAGTGGCACCCGAGGTGATCTTCGATTTGACGACGCGATGGAAGATATAGATCACCTACTTGTGCGGGCTCGCAATCAGTTTCCGGACAAGCCCGTGATTCTCTACGGACATAGTCTCGGCGGTTTGCTCACGATGACCTATATGTTGAAGCGCCGACCCGCGGTCACGGCTCATGTGGTCACCGCACCACTCTTGGATACCCAGTTGCGAGAGCAGACGGTCAAGGTGACTTTGGCAAATGTTCTAGGTAGTGCCCTGCCTGGCCTCACCTTGGGTACTGGCGGCGATCCAACGGGAATTAGCCGCGATGAAGCCGAGGTGAAGGCATATATCGACGACACAATGGTGCACGACAAGGCTTCATTCGCTTTCGCCAAGCAATCACTCGCCGCCATGGCGAGAATGCAGGAAACAACGGAGTACCCCGTTCCGCTCCTGATGCTCCACGGTACTGGCGACATCTGGACTATCCCCGCCGCAAGCCGTGAGTTTGTCGAACGCGTCGACGGAGACATCACGCTCTACCAGTACGAGGACCTCTACCACGAACTACATCACGAGCTCGAGAAGGATCAAATCCTCGACGACATCGCAGATTGGATTAACGACGTCCTTGACGACTAGCCTCGCGATACGAGCCCTAGCGTTACGAGGTACGCCAGCGAAAGTCCAACCGCCAACGATCTAGTACTTCCTCCGGTCGAACATCGGTGACGATCTTTTGGCCCTTTCGGTTCCACTTCTCTCCCTGCCAGCGATACCTAGTTTTGCTCAGTGCTGTGCCACCCTCGTCGAGTTCGCCGCGATACATAACTAGCTGAGGGGTCTGTTTCCTAGCTCTAGCCCGAAATCCCTGACCTTTTTGTTCCGCACCGAGCCCGCAGACTCGCCAGGTCAAACCCCCTTTTGGTTTGGGTACTGCGCTCAACGTGCCCTCGGCCCAGTTCCAAATGCGGTACCGCGTACATTTACCCGACGACATGCGCACTACGACATCGCTACCCGTCTGATTCGCTACCGGAGCCACACCTTCAAGGCGCCGGCCCGGGCTCACATCAGGGGTATCTCGCCACGGCATTGTCGCCGTACTTGAGACACCCGTGTCGGTCACTACCGTCAGGCGCGTCCGCTCACCCTCGTCATCGACACTGAGCATGACTTCGTCTGTCTTGCCATTGCCGTCCACATCTACTTCGATCAAGAACTTCCCCTGAGGATCAGCCACCGCTGGGTTCGCAACCAATAGACCCGCTGCAAGTGCAAGCGTTAGCGGAACAAATCCCGCTCGCACCACTCGCATAGTCACTCCCCATACTGAAATCTGTGTCATTCGAACGCCAGAGCCTTATTTTGCGTCAAGAACGCCGGAAACTAGGTTCCAAAGAGTGGGTTGCACCGACTGCACCAAATCTACCCCCACGGTGACTCAAATATCGGACGCTCACAGCCATAGGCGCGACGAGTGAACTACTCGGAAAACATCCAGAGGTTTGCCATTGCTCTCGCGTTCAGCCCACCTAGGTCACTATCTTTGCCAGTGTCGGCGATACGAAGGATGACCGTGGATGAAGTTCTGAACACACCCCGTTTTCAAGATCAGCTGCAGCGAATTTCTCTGGAGACTGGTCAGTCCGTGCCTGACTTACAAGCGGAAGCGCGGGCAGACTTAAAGGAGATGGCGACACGTCCCGGGAAAGTCACTGTCGCGGCGTGGGATCGCTTTTGTCGGTGGATTGCTCGGGCATACCGGTTGGATTTTGATCCTGAGGCGATCCAATACCTCCGCGAGCTCAACCAATCGGCATCATTGATATTCCTGCCCAATCACCGTTCCTACCTAGACCCATCCGTTCTCCGCTCGGCCCTAAGCCAGTTCGGTTTTCCACCGAACAACACAATTGGCGGAGCCAACCTCG
>JAOZTQ010000087.1 GCA_029939085.1 Candidatus Nanopelagicales bacterium | reverse complement strand
GGGGCAGCAGCAAGTGAGTCAGTTACTTCGTCAACCTCTTGCTGATCAAGCCATGGGATGGCCTGAGCGATAGGTAGCGAATCCCATTCCGTAACAGTCACTCGTTAAGGTTAACCGCACGCGACCATTGCGGTCACATCCGCTTCAGGCTTGCTGCTCGGCCCGATCATCTGGATGTGATTCTTCACCTTGCTGGGGGATGTCTTTGCGCTGACTCCGAAGTTCCTTCTTTGCAGCCGCAGCGTAGATATCGGAGTAGCGTTGCCCACTCATCTGCATCAAGTCGTACATAATCTCGTCAGTAACTGACCGGAGGACAAATCGATCCTCGGACATACCGTAGTAGCGCGATAGATCGAGTGGTTTGCCAAACCTGACCCCGATTCGCCGCAGTCTCGGCAAGACGTGACCGGATGGCTGGGCCTCGTAGGTGCCAATCATTGCGACTGGAATAACCGCTACCTCGGCTTCTAACGCCATACGTGCTGCACCAGTCTTACCTCGATAGAGCGAACCGTCGGGTGAACGAGTTCCCTCGGGGTACAGCCCCAATAGATGACCTTCATTCAAGATCCTGAGACCTGTGTGCAGAGCTGCTTCAGATGCTTTACCACCGGATCGATCTATCGGGACCTGCCCGGTGCCACCAAAGAACATTCGAGAAAGTGCACCTTTGGGGCCTTTCCCTGTGAAGTAATCGCTCTTGGCGAGGAAAGTCGCTCGTCGCTTGAGAACCAGCGGCAGAAAGATTGAGTCGGAGAAGGACAGGTGATTACTTACCAGGATGGCTGCGCCATCCTCCGGTATGTTTTCCTCGCCATCGCACCATGGCCTAAAGAGGACCCGAAGCCACGGGCCCAACAGAAATCTTTTGAGGAACCAATACAGCACCGGTGCTCCTCTCTCTGCCTACTAGGATCCCAGATTGCCTGAACCAACCCGCTAATGCCCACTAGATTGCCGCGACATGCCGAATGCGTCACCACAATGTTGTAATGCTGGGTTTGTGATCGGGGCGGCGGCCTAGCAGAATTGCCGTTATCCATCGTGTGCCAGACCCAACAATCTCAAGAACGTGAGACGATACACAGGTAGGTCCTACCGGTTATCGGGAACAATCTGCTCACGAGGTTACGTTGTGATCAGTAATGGATTCGGTCTCGCGCACCCAGCAAGACCACGAGCAGGCGGGAGGAGTCGTCATGATCGACTATGTGGCTCTATGTCGCGTCCCGCCCGGACTCGTCGACCACGTGACCCAACTCCTAACTGATGCATCCGTTGCATCACATCCGATTCCAGACGGAGATGCCGTGGTTTTGGCGGTAAGCGCTGCCGATACTGAGCGTGCAACCTCGGTACTAGGACTGGTTTTGCCCGACCTGCTGAGGGACAACCCTGACACGGTTCGCCTATCCGATCGGCTGGTACGCAGTGACCCCGACGATTTTGATCTACCTCAGCTCATCGATGGAACCGCCGTATTAAGTGGTTTACCTAGCAGCGCGGCTCCTGAGGAGCCATTGCCTCTCAGCCATGAAGAGGAATATGTACCACCTCCCCCGCCTGAAATTCCAAAGCCAAAAGATCGGATTTCTCGGTTTGCCTGGGGCGGTGTCATCCTAGGGCCACTACTGCTTCTGTTGACCCTTCTGCTCCAGTTACCAGACGTTTTAACGACGGTTGGCCTGGCGATCTTCATCGCGGGTTTTTGCACGCTCGTTGCTCGCCACGAGGAAAAGCCCAGGGACGGCTGGGATGACGGTGCGGTTGTCTAGTCTTTGACCCCTCATTGGCTGCGAAAATCTGGCACGCTTTTCGTGATTGATCTGGAGGCGGAATGATCGAGACCGAACGGGTTGAACTCAGCGGCCATGTACTTGACGACGGAACCTTGGCCCGAATCCTCAACGAGATAATCGCTCAGGAATGCGACTACGTCATTGAGCGATTCGATATCGGGAAACGAGCTGATGACCCATCATCGGTCCGCCTGGCGATCACGGCTCCCAGCGCCGTTCCCTTGCAGCAGGTTCTCAATCGGTTGCAGCGATATGGTGCCAACTTAACCGAACCGGGAGAACCGGAACTTGCCGTAGTCGATGTCGCCGGTTCTTTTCCGGAGGGTTTCTACTCATCAACGAATCTGGAGACTGAAATCTTCTTGCAAGGAGAGTGGAAGCGCCTCGCCAACCCGGAAATGGACTGCGGAATCGTCATCGCTGACGGTGTACCCATTACTAAACCCATGTCTGACGTCATTGAGGGTGACATGGTGGTCGTGGGAACCAAAGGAGTTCGCGTCAAGACTGAACCACGATCCATTAACCCCGAAGAGACTGCTTTCGAGTTTATGAATTCCGTGGTTTCCAGCGAAAAGCCGCAGGGGCTTCAGGTACGTAATATTGCCGAAGACTTCAGACGGGTGAAGGCGGAAGGTAAGAAGATTCTCTGGGTCGGTGGCCCTGCGATCGTACATACCGGATCCGGGCCCGCCATGGTGGCCTTGATCGAGGCAGGCTACGTGGATGTTTTGTTTGCTGGAAATGCGCTCGCAGCCCACGACATCGAGTCAAATATGTTTGGCACCTCACTAGGTGTTGATCTAACCAACGCAGCTGGTGTCGATCACGGGCACGAACATCATTTACGTGCAATCAATCGTGTCCGACGATCTGGTTCTATCGCCAACGCTGTCGAAAGTGGTGTCATTACCGGCGGCATCATGCACGGATTAGTCAGAGCGGAAAAGGATTTTGTCCTCGTCGGATCAGTCCGGGACGATGGTCCGCTACCTGACGTCTACACAGATGTGCTCGAAGGTCAGCGAGCGATGCGAGCCGCCATCGACGACGTCGGCTATTCGATCATGGTGGCGACCATGCTGCATGCCATCGCGACGGGAAACATACTTCCTGCTTCAGTGCCACTCGTATGTGTCGATATCAATCCCGCTACAGTCACAAAACTGTCAGATCGTGGCTCCGCTCAGGCCGTCGGAGTCGTTACCGATATTGGACTGTTCATGGAACAACTCGCGACCGAACTAGTCCCCGATTATCGATCCAACGACTGACCGTTTACCGTCGAGCAAGATCGGCGGCACCAGAGATTCCCGCCTCATTACCTAGTTCTGCGGCGATGACTGGCGCGGGGTCGTGATGCTCTCGAGCCACAACTTCCTCAGTCAAAATCTTTCTGGCAGGACCCAAAAGTAGATCACCGGCGTCGATAACGCCGCCGCCGATGATGAAGCATCCGGGATCGAGTAACGCCGCAACCTCGGCAAGGCCTCGACCCAACCACTTACCCGCGTGGTTGAAAGCATCGATGGCTACCGGGTCTCCCTCTTTTGCAGCTGCTGTAATGTCACGACCCCGAATTCCCTCCGGGGTTCCATCACCGAACGACAGCAAGGTATCGGCCTCACTACGGCGGTTACGAGCCATCTGACGGGCTGTTCGCAATAAAGCGCTGCCGCTCGCGTACTGTTCCCAACACCCGTACCGACCACAACCACACACTTGCCCATTGCGGACTAATCGCAAATGACCCAGTTCAGCCGCCATACCGTGGGCACCACGCTGTAGTTTGCTTCCCAAAACGATGCCGCCACCGATTCCGGTGCCAACAGTGACCATGACCATGTCGTTCGTGCCTCGACCCGCCCCGAAACGATATTCACCCCATGCGGCAGCATTTGCATCGTTCTCGACCATCGTCATGATGCCAGTCTCTTTTTCAACCTGATCCTTGAGGCGCTCATCCGCCCAACCCAGATTTGGACCAAAGATGACTCGGGAACGATAGACGTCTACTAGTCCCGCAGCACCAATACCAATTCGATCAAATGATTCATCGGCAAACTCGTTGACTAACTCGACGATCGTATTCAAGACAGCTTTGGGGTTTCGGGCAGGTGTCGCCCTGCGATTCTGGGTCAAAATTTGCCCATCTTCATCGACTACGCCAGCGGCAATCTTGGTACCACCGATGTCGACACCCAGCGCGTTGGGCATAGGAATCCTCCTTGCTCAACAGTCAGGCTACTGACCCGAGGGGCCGTTTCGCTCCGATTCATCAGCCTTGGCGGATTCTGAAGCTGGGGTTGGCTCCGGCCAATCCTCAAAATCCTCATCAAGCGGCACGTGTCGAACCCGATCCTCAGTGTCCTTCTCATCCGGCAAGCCAACGATATTGCGGACGTTGTCTGCAAACTCGACTGCAGCGGTCGTCAGCCGTTCCATACTCTCGGGATTTATGGATTTTGCGCGGGCCATAGCTTGGCAAACCGGACAGTACGCGCATTCGGAGGACTCGCCAGGTAGTGCACCACCAGAGGAACGCTGAAGCGATGCAAACGTATCCAATAGCCGTGCTCCAGCTCTCATTGCGGCGGGATCAGAAAGAAAACGGTCACGCATGGCGGAAAAGAGTCGGGCAGCCTCTTCGGCAGCCGATCCCACGGCGTCCTGGGGGCCTTGCTGCTCCTCGTTGGTGTCTTGATGCCACCAAGGCTGCTCAGTCATCAGTCCTCCTCGGCAACACAGCGGTCACGCCAACGTCAGCAGGATCTCGTCAGGTTATATCCGCTTAAGTTACACGTCGCGCCCGCCCACCCCGAGTCGGGGCAGACGGGCCAACTGGATTCACGATGAATCAGGACTTGGTCTTGAACTTCACTTTAACCTTGCTGCCCTGGCCAGCCGCTGAAACCGCCCGCACCTGAATCAGGTACCGCTTCTTAGGAGTCAGACTTCCGCGAGTCTTCTTGAACTTGCCGTTGCTATTTCGGCTGATGCCCTTCTTGGACCAGTTACTCCACTTATTGTCATTACCCTTTTGCTTGATTCGGGTCTGGTACTTGTTGGGTACGGCTGTTCCAAGCGTTTCGGGTGCTGTCCAAACGACGCGTGCCTTGGTCGCTTTTCGGTACTTGTTGGGAACCGTAGGATCGGTGACCTTACCCGGTGCCTGGAGGCTTGCCGTAGCGTTGCCAATCGCTGAAGTAGCGTAACTGCCGTCACTGGTCTCCATGACCACATTTACAGCCTGATTGGCAGCCACAGTCGGCTTATATCGCACGAAAAGTTTGCAGCCCTTACCCGCGGCCAGAGTTTTGCCAGAGCACTTGTCTTCCTTCTTTGGACGCTTGTACTGAGGCTGACCTGGTCCATCGAGTTGCGAACCTATAATCGTCAAGTTTTGACCACTGGTGTTGGTGACCTTGATTCTCTTATCTTCAGTATCACCCACGCCCACATCCCCGAGGTCCTTAGGCTTCATTTTCAGTCCGCCCGATCCTGCATTGCCACTTGCCGCTAACTGAAGCACTTTATTGGGGAACTGTTGACTGGATATCGCCACCGCTGCGGACACCGACCCAGCGTTCTGCGTGGGAGCAAACGACATAGAGCCAACGCAAGTGACGCCCGGATCGACGCTAAGCACGGCATCCGCTCCAGACGACTCCGATATCGAACACGCTTGCCCGGCGTTGACATTAACCGAAAAATTGTTGTTAGAGGTCGCAGGGGCCTCGGTCTTCGTCATCTGCATTGTCACGGGTAGAGACGTCGAATTGAAGATCGACAATGGAAGCGTTTTGACTGCCCCCACCGCTACATCGCCGAATACAAAGTTTGTCTCCGAGAAAACGGCGCTCTTCTCATATAGGCACGTCACGTTCCAGTAAATATCTTTATCGTCTTTCACGTCGACCTGAGCAGCAGTCGCCACTACATCTTTCGGATCACCGCTAAAGCCGTAACCTGCCGCTTTCGCATCACCAATACCTTTCAAACTGTCATGAGTCGCGACCCAATCAGGCGAGGTATTGTCTTGGCCGATCGGAGACAAGGTGTAGTCCAGGTAATTCCAGGTACTGGACAGATACTTAGGATATTGGTCCAGAGCTTGGCCCGTTCCATCAAAAGCTGTCGCGTATTCCGGTACCCCATACGTTGCAGCTGGGTAGTCGGGCCCCTTATATCCCGGGTTCGGATTCTGCGGTGTGGGTGGGTTTTGGTAATAGCCAGCGGAGACCCTATAGCCGGTGCTCACGCCATTACATAGGTACTTGGCCGCAGTACGCTTGAGTCCAGTCGCCTGAGGGTTACTGTCGATGAATAGTCCGCCAGTCTCGAACGACCCTTTATTGATCTTCTTACCGGGATCTATATTGGTCCAGATCGGGACTTCGACTGTTT
>JAOZTQ010000086.1:3747-6245 GCA_029939085.1 Candidatus Nanopelagicales bacterium | reverse complement strand
CCCTGGATGGAAATCGCCCCCGACTTCGACATTCCAGGTTTGGGAAGCGTGACAGAGATCGCGGCTAATCTCACGGCAGCGGATCGCGAGGGAGTGCGTCAACTAGTCAGCGAGTCCTAGGTGCGCTGCGGCCGCCAGGGCCCGTTCTCGGGCCTGAGTAATCGTTGTCCCGGATGCCAATGTGACCCCCATTCGACGTTCACCATGAATCACGGGCTTACCGAATAAAAGGGCACGGGAAGTTGGCACCGCCAACGCTGAAGAGAGTCCGGTGACTATTGGAAGTTCCGTATCTCCGGTGAGAACGACCGCAGTGCTGGCGGTTGGCCCAAGCTGCCTTATCGCTGTCACGGGTAATCCGAGCACAGCCCTCACGTGAAGTGCGAACTCGGAGAGGTCTTGTGATGCCATCGTCACCAGGCCAGTGTCATGCGGCCTCGGTGAGACTTCACTGAAGAGAACCGAATCACCCCGGACGAAAAGTTCAACCCCAAAGAGTCCATATCCGCCCAACTCTGTTGTGACTGCAGCGGCGATTTCCTGGGCTTGCCGAAGAACCTCGGGATCCATGGCCATCGGCTGCCAGGACTCTCGGTAGTCACCATCGTGCTGCACGTGACCGATGGGTTCACAAAAGCTGATTCCGTCGCAATGTTGAATCGTCAAGAGAGTGATTTCGTAGTCGAAATCAACAAAGCCTTCTACGATGACCCGATTGCCGCCCACCCGACCAGCAGTAGCGGCGAGCTCATAGGCGCTGGCGACGTCGCTTCGATTCCGAACGAATGACTGGCCTTTGCCGGAACTCGACATCACTGGCTTAATGATGCAAGGCAACCCAAGCCGTTCCACGGCCTGTTCTACTGCTGCAAGGTCATCGGCAAATTCGTAATCACTCGTCGGAAGCTGCAACTCCTCAGCGGCAAGTTTACGAATGCCTTCACGATCCATCGTGAGACGTGCTGCTCGCGCAGTGGGAGCTACCCGAAAGCCCTCTTGCTCGAGTTTCACGAGTTCGTGCGTGGCAATCGCTTCGATCTCAGGCACGATGAGATCAGGCCGTTCCGCTTCGACGATCGACCGCAGCGCCGACCCGTCCGACATGTCGAAGACATGGGAACGATGAGCGATTTGCATCGCAGGAGCCCCGCTGTACCGATCACATGCCACCACTTCCACACCGAGGCGCTGAAATTCGATCGCTACCTCTTTACCCAACTCTCCGGATCCAAGCAGCATGACAACGAAGGAGCGTTCGCTAACAGGTGGTCCCCAGAAATCTCGTAGTTGAGACGTACCAGTCATGCTGCTCCCATCGTCCTGCGGCCACAGACTATCGCTGCAAACATCGAATCCGGAATGAAGTGTTCTCAGATCCTGACAGCAGGTTGCCAGCTTCGATGCGGCGAATCTGATCGGTGCAACGAGATCCGGTCTAGGGTAGTGGTGTGGCACCAACTCGAATCAGACTACTTGTCCTGATCGCAATCAGTTGCCTGGTGCTGGCTTGGTCAGTAGCAGCGTTAGTGGATTCCTTTGCAGGTCGATATCTGCCCTTCCCGGCTACCGCTGCTGGGGCTATCTGGCTGTTGGCGATCGCTTTGGGAATGTGGAGTTGGATCGTTCGCCCGAAACTACTCCGGCGCCCGGGAGTCGAGCCGTTGGCACCTGAGGTTGCGGCTCGAACCGCAGCACTTGCGTTGGCCGGTTCAAGAGTCGGAGCCGGTGTTTTTGGTTGCTACGCCGGTTTCGGACTGTTCTTACTGCCAGATGCTGCGGCGGTTGAAGCAGCCCGTTCTGGTGTCGTGGTGTGTCTGCTGAGCGCTCTTGGCGGAGTAGTCCTCGCGGTCGTGGCGTTATGGCTTGAGCGAATGTGCCGACTTCCGCAAGACCCCCACGGTAAGGCATCAGGTGATCCATCAGCGCCGATGGATGGCATGCCGGAGGGACTTGAGCGGGTGGCTTACCGAAAAAACTCAAGCAGGAATAGGCTGGGGGCATGACCCAAGATTTCGCTGATCTTTCTTATGACGATTTGAAGAGCAAAGCATTTGCTTTGGCGGAAAAGCGGCACGATCTCGGCTTCTTCTATGACCTCCTTCGTCACACGCCAGCGGCAGCAGCCGCAGCGGACGAGGGCGGTTCGGCAGGTGATCTCACTGGAAGTATCGCTGAGGTGATCGAAGCCAGCCATGAACTATTCGGTTCCGGAAAGGTGGGCGATATGCAGCCGCTCTTTCGTGCGCGATTCGAGGAGTACCTCAACAAATACGCCGGTCAGTGATCGCTCGACGCCGTTTAGGCCGATTTAGGAGATTCGCTCAAGATTTGACGGATCCCATCGAGAGTAAGAATCCGGTCTCCATCAGTATCGAAGGCAACCTTGACCCGACCATCGGGTGAAGCGAGCAAAGCTACCGTCGCCTCTCGGAGCGTGGTGCCGTTGTCGATGCGCGGCACATCTTGGTCCTGGGGATCGACCGGAGCAAGAACGTCTT
>JAOZTQ010000086.1:0-3647 GCA_029939085.1 Candidatus Nanopelagicales bacterium | reverse complement strand
TTGTCGATGCGCGGCACATCTTGGTCCTGGGGATCGACCGGAGCAAGAACGTCTTCCTTGAGGGACGTCACGGCCATCAACTTGATGAGGCGATCCGTGCCCAGGAAATCAGCGACGAAATCATCTACCGGGTTGGCGAGGATCTCTGCTGGCGAAGCGTATTGCGCTAAAACGCCACCTTCACGCAGTACGGCCACGCGGTCCCCAAGCCGAACCGCTTCATCAATATCGTGGGTAACCATCACCACGGTCGTTCCTAAATCACGCTGTACACCGAGAAATTCAGTCTGCAGCCGCTCTCGAGCGATCGGATCAACTGCACCGAATGGCTCATCCATGAGCATGACTGGAGGATCGGCTGCCAGTGCTCGCGCTACCCCGATACGTTGACGTTGACCGCCTGACAGTTGGTTCGGGTACCGGTCTCCATACTCATCCGGATCCAAGCCCACCAGTGCAAGGACTTCGTCTACCCGAGTGGCGATTCGCTTTTTGTCCCAGTCCAAGAGCCGACACACTGTGCCGATATTGCGTCGGATTGTGTAATGCGGGAAGAGGCCAACAGCCTGGATCACGTAACCAATTTTGCGGCGCAGTTGTTTAACATCCAATGACCGGATGTCTTCGCCATTAATCTCAATAGTCCCGGACGATGGCTCGATCAATCTGTTGATCATTCGAAGTGTGGTTGTCTTACCGCAACCTGACGGTCCCACGAGCGCGACAATATGTCCGCGGCTGACATTTAGGTCCAAATCATTGACTGCGACAGTGCCGTCTGGATATTCCTTCCGGATTCCACGCAGTACGATCGCCGGATCTTCGCTAGGGTTCATTAGATGGTTCCTTCGGCAAGTGAAGTTCCGAATCCGTGGTTTTCATGGGAATACGTGACTTCTAATGCCGATTTACTGCTGACGGCAGGTCGAGAACACGTTTTCCTCACTGTGTCATCGGTGCTACTGGCCTTAGTGTTCGCCTTCCCGCTTGCTTTTCTAGTCAGACGCTATCGAAGATTAGAGGCTCCTGTCTTGGGGCTGTCCGGAGTGCTGTACACAATCCCGTCGTTGGCCCTGATCTCACTACTCTGGCCTATCTTCGGGTTAACACCGTGGACGGTAATCATCGCGCTGGCCGTCTATGCCCTGTTGGTAGTGCTGCGTAACACGGTTGTCGGCTTGGAGTCGGTATCAGAAAATGTCGTAGATGCTGCTCGCGGTATGGGTATGGGTAAGCGACAACTATTGGTCCGAGTTGAGCTGCCGCTTGCAATGCCCACTATTCTCGCCGGCATTCGCATCGCGACAGTCACCACGGTCGGGATGGTCACGATCGGCGCCTTGGTCGGCTACGGCGGTTTTGGCACGCTGATCCTCTCTGGTTTTCAGGCGAACTTTTATCACGCCCAAATCATGACCGCGACGCTTTGTTGCGTGCTGCTGGCTTTCATTTTTGAAGTTTTGCTGCTGGTACTGGAACGTGTGACTTTGCCGTGGTCTCGCCAGGAGGTGCCCGAGTGAGCGTCTGGGAGTGGTTCACCGATCCAGCGAATTGGACGGGATACAACGGAATTCCGATTCGGACCTGGGAACAGATCGAAATCAGTTTTTGGGCCATGGCGATTGCCCTCGTGATTGCGATGCCGATCGCACTAATCCTCGGGCATCAACGACGAGGTATTTTCTTGGCCACAAATGTCGGCAATATCGGACGTGCGATCCCCACCCTGGGAGTCCTGACGATTCTTGCTTCGATACCCGAGATCGGTATCGGCAACTTCGCGGCGATCTTGGCTTTGGCGTTATTCGCCATTCCGCCGTTGCTGACAAATACTTTCGCGGGCATAGCCTCGGTTGACGATGAGGTTTTGGATGCGGCTAAAGGGATCGGGATGGGTGGCTTTCGGATTCTCAGCCGTGTTGAGCTCCCGCTGGCTCTTCCGCTGATCGCCGCCGGAATCCGTACTGCCACTGTTCAGGTAGTAGCGACAGCATCATTGGCGGCTCTGGTGGGAAGCGGCGGTTTGGGTCGATATGTGGTCGACGGCTATTCATTACAGGACAACACCCTCATCATTGCGGGTGCAATCCTGACTGCGTTGATCGCGGTGTTCGCTGATCTCATCTTGGGTTTCATCGAACGGCGAATCACTCCGAAGGGTTTGCGGGAGCAAACCTTTGTAGCGTCCGAGGAAGAAGAGATTCCTGAGGCTGCCCCCGCCTAACCGCAATGGTGCTGTGATTGGATAACGACATGCCCAAACTGAGATTCCGTGGGTTTGCAATCGCCGCTGTCGCTGGAATGTTGCTCCTCGGCTGTAGCGCTACCGATATCGCTGATCCTGATTCGGAAGAAGTGCAAGGCGACGTCATAGTGGTCACGACCAACTTCACCGAATCCAAAATTATGGCGTCCATGTACCAACAAGTGCTGAAAGCTAACGGCGTTGATGCCGGAATTAAGGAACTAACAAGCAGGGAAGTCATCGTTCCGGCGCTGTCTAAAGGTGAGGTTCAGATTTCACCGGAGTACCTCAGCAGTTTCACGGAATTTCTGAATAAACAGGAAAATGGTAGTGACGCCACCGAGGTAGCCAGCGCCAACGTCGAAAAGACTTTCGCAGCGGCCAAGAAGCTAGCTGAACCGGAAAATCTAACGGTCCTGCCGCCGTCGGCGGCTCAAGACCAAAATGCTTTTGCAGTCACACAAGAGTTTGCCGCAGCGAATGGGCTCAAAACGCTCACGCAACTTGGTGAGTACTCGCAGGCATCCCCCATCACGCTAGGTGCTGGACCAGAATGCCCCGAGCGACCTTTCTGTTTGCCAGGACTGGAAGAGGTCTACAACGTCCAGATTGAAAAGTTTGTACCGCTGGATTCCGGAGGACCGCTCACGGTGCAAGGTCTCAAACAAGGATTAATCAATGTGGGCGTAGTTTTCTCATCATCGGGATCCATCTCCGCCCAGAATTTGGCCGTATTGGCCGATGACAAAAAGCTTCAGGTGGCGGAAAATCTCACCCCGGTCGTCTACTCGCCAGCAGTTACGCCAACGATTACCAAGTCACTTAACTCGGTTTCAGAGGCGCTAACCACCGAGGAACTACAAAAACTAAACGAAGCAGTAGATATCGAGCGAAAGCAACCGGAACAAGTCGCCACGGAATTTCTCCAGGCCAAAGGATTACTGTCCTAGTGACCCATTCGAAAGGATGTTCTCGTGTCTAGAGAAGGAGTCTTTGGTCTCGGATCACTTCGTCCAGCAGCCTTGCTCATCGTGGTACTTGTTATTGGGTTACTCGTTGGCTGCAGCACTGCAGAGTCTGAACCAGCACCGGAGTCCGAGCCCACACCTTCAGTCGACCTACCAAGTGAGATAAAGGTTGTTGCGGCGGGTAGTGGCTTACCGCAAGTAATCGCGGGCATCAATGCTGGTGCACTTAATGCGGCTGGTATTCCTGCGGCCGTGGTCACGAAAGAGGGCCTTCCGGAAGCCCTAGCGGCGCTGACTAGTGGCAAAGCAGAGCTCCTTGTGGCACCGACTGGGCAGATCGCGGACACTCTCCTTACCAACGCCCAGGAATCGAATTCTCCGTCATCAACCCCAACGGCATCGTCGGATACTAAGGACTTAGACGAAACATTGAC
>JAOZTQ010000085.1 GCA_029939085.1 Candidatus Nanopelagicales bacterium | reverse complement strand
TTGCCGATCGGTTCATTAAGGATCAAGACGCCGGTGCACCGGAGTTCATGGAACTACGAGCTCGTGGTGAAGCGCATCCCATCGAAGACACTGGTCGTCAGTTGCGCAAGCTCATGGCCTGGGTAGAAGGCGGAGATGCTGATTACACCGAAGGTCACGCAGCTCGCTGACTTGGTTTATGCCTGTGGTCCCGAAAGCCCGAGTTGCTCCATGGTGTAGTCGAAGACCTGCGCAGCCAGCTCATCATCGAGCCCCGGACCAGTGGGTTCGCTGACCGCGTTATCTACGACAAAGGCACCGGACTGTCCGGTTAGAGATGGGCTCGATGCCGCAAATATCAGCGCCGCTGCACCCTCATCGAGGGTATTTGCCCCCTCTTTTTGGAATCCTTCCGTCATGAGCTTTGTCCCGATCACTCCGGGATGAGTTGCGAAGAAATCCACCCGGTTTTGCCGACGTGCCCATTCGCGAGCCATCAGCAAATTCGCCAACTTGGTGGTCATGTGAGCACGGAAATGGTTATAGCGGCGCTCCGCATAACCAGGGTCGGCAAGATCGAACTTACCTCTACCGTGCGCGGTCGAAGACACGTAAACCACCCGGCCCCGTTCCGGCATCTCCGGAAGCATCAGCGCCGTTAGTAACGAGGGTGCCATGTGATTGACCGTCCACATGACCTCCTCACCATCGGCGTTAGTCAGCCGCTCTCGCTCGTAAATGCCCGCATTGTTAATGAGTACATCTGCGCTGCTTGCCGCACCAGCGAGTTCGGGGACTTGGTCCAGATCCGACAGGTCAGCAACTATTCCGGCGACGGCTTGGCTACCAATGCTGGCTACAGCAGCATCCACGCGTGCAGCGGAGCGCCCGTGCACGATGACATCATTGCCCTGTTCGGCCAAAACCTGCGCGGTGCGCAGACCGATACCGTCGGTTGATCCAGTGACGAGAACTGTGGTCATGCGGCTAGTCTGCTCGCCCAACTGCAATCTCGCACGTGCACCCGATCTGAGTTCGTCGGCTAGCTGACTTTCGTCTTGCTTGAGCCCGTATCGACCGCCCACTACATCATTTTCCGGAGATCTTTTGGGGAGATATTGCACTCAACCTCCCAGAGGCCGCCTGAGTTTCATAGGTTTGAGGTTGATGCCGCTTAACTGAGCCTTGGAGGCCTCATGCATTCCGAAATCAAGTTTTCCCCTTCCTTCGCCGCTGCGGACGTTCAACTCGATCCCGGTGAGGCCTGTAAGGCTGAAGCGGGCGCCATGGTGGCCATGAGTGGCGTAGATATCGAAACCAGTACCCAAGGTGGCCTCATGAAGGGACTCAGGCGCTCTGTCTTGGGCGGCGAATCCTTCTTCATGAACACCTTTACCGCCGGCAAATCAGGTGGTTCGGTGACCTTTGCCCCTGCGTTACCCGGCGATATTGTGTCCTGGCAGTTGAGCGGGCAAACCGTGTATTTGCAGTCTGGTGCGTATCTGGCATCAGCCCCCGGTATTGATATCGATACCAAGTGGGGAGGTGGCCGAACTTTCTTTAGCGGCGAGGGACTGTTCATTCTGAAATGTTCCGGAGTAGGTGAACTATTGGTCGCCTCCTACGGTGCCATCGACTCCAAGCAACTAGCGTCTGGCGAGACCTACACCGTGGATACCGGCCACATGGTCGGCTGGTCCGAAGGCGTGCAATACAACGTTCGTAAGGCCGGTAACTGGAAGTCGACTTTCCTCTCAGGTGAGGGTTTGGTTGTGGATCTGACCGGTCCCGGCATGATCTACACCCAAACTCGCTCACAAGATGCTTTCTTAGGCTGGCTGATTCCGAAGTTGCCTAGTTCGAAGTAATCGCAACCAGTCATTGTTGGCTCGCGGTGGCTTTAGGTGCCCGCTCGTGAATGCATTCACAAGCGGGCACGTACACTGGACTTACCGTTCCCACCAACCTGGAGAAACTTGCTGTGACCAAGCCTGTCGTCCTTATCGCAGAAGAGCTTTCGCCCGCCACCGTTGATGCATTGGGCCCTGATTTCGAGATCAGACAGTGCAATGGCGCAGACCGAGATGAGCTCATCCCCGCTATCGCAGACGTTGATGCCATCCTGGTTCGCTCCGCAACCAAGGTGGATGCGGAAGCGTTAGAAGCCGCCAACAACCTCAAGGTGATTGCTCGTGCCGGCGTCGGCTTGGACAATGTTGATGTCAAGACAGCCACCGAAGCTGGCGTCATGGTGGTGAACGCACCAACCTCCAATATCGTGTCCGCCGCGGAGTTGGCTGTGGCCTTACTCTTGGCGTCCGCGAGAAATGTGGTCCCTGCAAATGAGGGACTACGTGGCGGTGAATGGAAGCGCTCCAAGTACAGCGGTGTTGAACTAGCCGACAAAGTGGTCGGTGTTGTCGGTTTCGGTCGAATCGGAGTCTTGGTAGCCCAACGTCTGAGCGCCTTCGGGGTGCAGTTGATTGCATATGACCCTTTTGTGCAGCCAGCACGCGCTGCTCAGTTAGGTGTTCGTATGGTCGAACTCAACGAACTGCTAGCAACCTCCGACTTCATAACCGTCCATCTACCCAAGACACCCGAGACGCTTGGTTTGATCGGTGATGAAGCGCTATCGAAAGTAAAGCCAGAGGTGCGGATCATCAACGCGGCCCGTGGCGGAATCGTGGATGAAGATGCGCTGTATCGAGCCATCAAGGACGGACGCGTCGCAGGTGCTGGCCTCGATGTCTATGCAACCGAGCCCTGCACTGACTCACCACTATTTGAACTGGAAAACGTAGTTGCTACCCCCCACCTAGGTGCGAGTACGGGTGAAGCGCAAGAAAAGGCGGGCGTTTCAGTGGCCAAGAGTGTCCGGTTGGCGCTCTCTGGTGAACTTGTACCTGATGCCGTGAACGTACAAGGTGGGGTACTCGCTGAGGATGTCCGGCCAATGCTGTCGCTTGCCGAGAAGTTGGGAGCGATCGCCTGCCGACTCTCGAGTGGCCCCATCGAACGAGTTGACGTCGAAGTTCTGGGTGAGATCGCATCTGAAGACGTTCGAGTCCTCGAATTATCGGCGCTCAAGGGCTTGATTGGTCAGCTAGCTGACGATCCAGTTTCGTATGTGAACGCACCACTTATGGCCAAGGACCGTGGAATTGAGGTCGGGCTACGAACCGACTCCGAGAGCCCCGATCATCGCAATGTGGTGCGAGTTGTGGCGACCCAGGTCAATGGGGCTCGGACCGCAGTGGGTGGCACAGTAGTTGGTCCACGAGATGAGCCTCGACTTGTTGAAGTGGATGAGTTCGACGTTGAGGTCGCCATAACTGAACATATGGCCTTCCTGGGATATGACGACCGCCCTGGTGTGGTCGGATCGCTGGGACAGATCCTCGGTGAGGCTGGAATCAACATTGCCGGTATGCAGGTGGGTCGCACGGATGCTGGTGGTCGGGCACTGACCTTGCTCACCGTGGATTCGGCTGTGCCAGCAACCACCATGGAACGCATCGTTGCGGACGTCGGAGCTGGATTCGGCACCGCAGTTGATCTGGATCAATAACCGGCAGAAACTTCCGAGTTAGCGCGAGCCAACCCGAGAGTGGCAGACTCCAACTGTGGCCGCTCGCAAATACACTCCTCCCTCGGACTGGGTAACTAGTTCGGGTACCTGGCCGGAAGGGCCCTTCACTGCGGACGCGCCCACCTACGCAGTCACCACAGCCGCACTTGTCGTCACTCTGCAACGCTGCATTAACGAGCGGGGCCTATCGCTTCGCGCAGTAGCTAATCCGGCCGGTATGGATCCGACATCGTTGTCGCGATTATTGACCGGGAAAGTCGTTCCCGATTTAGGCACTATTGCCGGTCTCGAGCAGAGTCTGGAAGTAGATCTTTGGCCTGGTCGAGTTAGTCACGCTCAGCGCGATTAACCGCAGAAATAACGGCCTTAAGTGACGATGTGACGATCGAAGGATCGATGCCCACACCCCACAACACTCGCTCGGCTATAGCGCATTCGAGGTAGGAAGCCGCACTGGCGTCGCCGCCGGCTGACATCGCATGTTCCGCATAGTCCAGAACTCGAACGTCGACGCCGACCTGGCGTAACGCATCACAAAAAGCAGCGATCGGGCCATTCCCGGTACCCGAGACTGACGTCTCGACACCACGATCGTGTAGCAGTGCCTCGATTCGCGTCACGCCGCCAACATCGGACTCTTGCTGCACCGAGATCAAGGCCAACCGCCCCCAGTTATTGGATTGGGCTGGGAGATATTCATCGGCGAAGATCTGCCACATTTCCTCGGGGGTGACTTCACCGCCATCCTCGTCGGTGTGCTCCTGAATCACCTGCGAAAACTCGATTTGCAGCCGCCTGGGTAACTCAAGGCGATGTTCGCTGCGCATTATGTAGGCCACGCCGCCTTTGCCGGACTGACTATTTACCCGGATAACAGCCTCATAGTTTCTTCCGACATCCTGCGGGTCGATTGGCAGATAGGGAACTTCCCAGCGGAACTCGTTAACCGAGGCGCCGGCGGCAGCGGAGTCGATTTCCATCGCCTTCAAACCCTTATTAATCGCATCTTGATGTGAGCCACTAAAGGCGGTGTAAACCAGGTCACCGCCGTAAGGATGCCGCTCAGCGACGGGCAACTGATTGCAGTACTCAACGGTTCGACGGATGCCGTCGATATCGGCGAAGTCGATCTGTGGGTCAATGCCCTGGCTAAACAGATTCATTCCCAAGGTGACCAGACATACATTTCCGGTGCGCTCACCGTTGCCAAAGAGGCACCCCTCGATCCGGTCCGCACCCGCCATGTATCCCAGTTCCGCGGCCGCAACTGCAGTCCCGCGATCATTGTGGGGATGCAGGCTCAGGATGAGTGAATCTCGCCGAGCAAGATTGCGATGCATCCACTCGATGGAATCTGCGTACACGTTGGGCGTTGCCATCTCAACAGTCGCTGGCAGATTCACGATGACCGGGCGATCGGGTGTGGGTTGCCAGACCTCGGTAACGGCGTCGCAGATTTCGACGGCAAACTCCAACTCAGTTCCGGTGTATGACTCGGGTGAGTACTCGAAATAGATGTCGCTGTCGTGATCCTCGGCAAACTTGGCGCAGAGCTGAGCGCCGTGCACTGCGACATCGATAATCCCAGCTTGGTCCAAACCGAAAACCACTCGCCGTTGCAGCGTCGAGGTTGAGTTGTAGAGATGAACGACGGCTTGCTTCGCGCCAATGATGGACTCAAAGGTTCGTTCAATCAGGTGCTCACGAGATTGGGTGAGGACCTGGATCACGACATCATCGGGAATGAGATCTTCTTCGATGAGTTGCCGGACAAAGTCAAAGTCGGTCTGACTCGCGGACGGGAAACCGACCTCGATCTCCTTGTAGCCCATATTGACCAGTAGTTCGAACATTCGACGTTTACGGTCCGGTGTCATCGGATCGATTAGTGCCTGATTACCGTCACGCAGATCAACCGCACACCAACGGGGGGCTTGCTGAATAACCTTGTCGGGCCAGGTGCGGTCTGCGAGTTCAATAGGGGTGAACGGTCGATAGCGCTGGAACGGCATCGATGACGTTTGCTGTGGGTTCTGTTCGATCATCTGAAATCCTCATTGTGAAGCGTGATGACCAGCAAGCACTATCCACCGCGACGGAGCGGCCGGTCGGATCAGGCCCCGTCGCGGCTACGAAGAAGTAGTGCCGCGTCGAACATCCCTTCAACGGTACCAGCGTGTCGACAAATAGGGAAAGTGATTATGTCTCTTCGTGCCCGGCAGTTGTTTGTGAGGCTTAGGAACTTTGGGTCCGAAGACGTCGGAGTTAAAGTGATGCATGCGTTATGACGTTCTTGACGGAGGCCCGCAGCCGCTGACCGTGATTGTGGCTGACGATGACAGCGTTATTGCGGCAGGCTTTACTGAACCTGCAGATCTCGCAGAGCACGCTGGTATCACTGCCTCCCTATCGAAGGCACGCATTGACTGGTTGCGGCAGCTCTGGACCGAGTACCTCAGTGGAGATATTTCTGCCATCGACCGAGTAGATGTTCGGCAACAGGGGAGTCCGGTGCAGGACGCGG
Source organism: Candidatus Nanopelagicales bacterium (assembly GCA_029939085.1). Lineage (GTDB taxonomy): Bacteria > Actinomycetota > Actinomycetes > S36-B12. Next base: position 214 of record JAOZTQ010000085.1, on the reverse strand, counting down.
TGTGGTCCACACTCCGAGAAGTACCCCCCGGAAAACCGCTGTCGTATTCGCAGCTGGCCCAGGAGATAGGTAAGCCCAAAGCCGCTCGCGCTGTGGGGTCAGCCTGTGGGGCCAATCGGGTAGCTCCGTTTGTGCCGTGCCATCGGGTAATAGCGGCTGATGGATCGTTGGGCGGCTACGGCTATGGACTAGCCGTCAAAGAGTGGCTACTCGG
>JAOZTQ010000084.1 GCA_029939085.1 Candidatus Nanopelagicales bacterium | reverse complement strand
ACCGAGTCGCCCTCAGCCCCGGACAACGCAACAACAGCGTCAATCCGCAACATCAGTCGCACCGCGGGTTCCAGGGTATTGCCGTCGACGCTGCGCGCTGGTCCTGCCAATGGTCGCAGCAGCGGTTGCGGCAGACCTAGAATTCCACCTGCGGTTGCCGTGCCTACCCGATTGAGAACGTCCAACACGAAGTTCCTCCTAGCTCCTGAGTCACGCTATCGGCAACGGCACTACTGACTCATTCGGGTGGGTCTGCGAGTATGGCGTTACTCAAGGCAGGGAGGAAGTCCAGATGCCAATCGCCACACCAGAGGTTTATGCCCAGATGTTGGATCGGGCTAAAGCCGGTCAGTTCGCCTATCCCGCGATTAACTGCACATCGTCACAAACCATCATTGCTGCGCTTCAGGGATTCACCGAGGCAGAGAGCGATGGCATCATCCAGTTTTCGTGGGGTGGAGCTCAATACGCCTCTGGTCAGCTCGTCAAGGACATGGTGCTCGGAGCCGAAGCATTGGCCGGATTCGCACATCAGGTAGCTCAAAAATATCCGGTCAATATCGCGCTACACACCGATCACTGTCCGCAACAACATTTGGACGGCTATATGCGACCGTTGCTCGACCTCTCGCTAGAGCGCGTTGCACGAGGTGAGCAACCTTTGTTTCAATCCCATATGTGGGACGGCTCAGCTATACCGCTGGATGAAAATCTGGATATCGCCGAAGAGTTACTCGATAAATGTCACCGGGCCAACATCATCATGGAGTTGGAAATCGGTGTTGTTGGTGGTGAAGAAGACGGAATCGAAGCGAAGCATGACGCCAAGCTGTACTCGACTGTTGAAGACGGCATGCTGACCGTCGAGAAGTTGGGGCTCGGTGAACGTGGCAGATACATGGTCGCGGCTACCTTTGGCAACGTACACGGCGTGTATAAGCCTGGAAACGTCAAACTACGACCGGAAATCTTGGACGAGATTCAGACTGCAGTGGGTGAAAAGTATGGCAAGACGAAGCCGTTCGATCTGGTATTCCATGGGGGATCAGGTTCGTTGCTCTCGGAAATTCGGGAGGCATTGGACTACGGCGTTGTGAAGATGAATGTAGATACCGACACCCAGTATTCCTTCACTCGTCCGGTTGCGGATCATATGTTCCGAGACTACGCCGGAGTGCTCAAGGTCGACGGTGAAGTCGGCAACAAAAAGCAATACGATCCGCGTGCCTGGGGCAAAGCGGCTGAAGCTGGAATGGCGGCTCGCATTGTGCGAGCGTGTGAAGATTTACGTTCCTCAGGAACCAAAATTTAAGGCCCAACTGCCGAGCTGAGTTATCAGCATTTTCTAGTATCAGTGAAGCTGATTGCGACCGTGCAGTAATCTCTCTCTCGGATCGCGTCGATCGCATAAGGAGAGGTGGCCTGCGATGCCCGCACTCGTGCTTGTCGGTGCCCAATGGGGCGACGAGGGCAAAGGTAAAGCCACGGATTTGCTCGGCAGCCGGGTTGACTACGTCGTTCGCTATCAAGGTGGAAACAATGCCGGCCATACGGTTGTAGTCGGTGACAAGACTTTTGCGCTGCACCTGCTCCCCAGCGGCATTCTGACGCCGGGCTGCACCCCAGTTATTGGCAACGGGGTTGTTGTCGACCCAGGGGTCTTATTCGAAGAAGTTGCTGCGCTGCAAGAACAGGGAGTTGATACCTCTCGACTTTTGGTTAGCCCAGACGCACATCTCATCACTCCCTACCACGTCACATTGGACAAGGTGGCGGAGCGATTTCTCGGCAAAGCCAGGATCGGGACAACGGGACGTGGCATTGGTCCGACCTATGCTGACAAAGTTGCCCGATTAGGTATTCGGGTACAGGACCTTTTCGATGAATCGATCCTGTGTCAAAAAGTTGAAGCAGCCCTGGAGATGAAGAACCAGATCTTGGTGAAGATCTATAACCGCCGCGAAATCTCGGTTGCTGAAATCACGGACTACCTTCTCGCGTATGCAGATCAACTTGCGCCGATGGTGGTCGATACCGGTCGGGTGCTGAATTCGGCACTCGATGACGGTCGAGTCGTACTCCTCGAGGGTGGGCAAGGGACTCTGCTTGATGTTGACCACGGAACCTATCCCTTCGTTACCTCCTCAAATCCAACTGCGGGAGGCGCGTGCACCGGATCGGGTATCGGACCAACTCGAATCTCTCGAGTCATCGGGATCTTGAAGGCCTACACCACTCGGGTAGGTGCCGGCCCATTTCCTACCGAACTAGACGACGAAGATGGGCGTCGGCTGCGAGAAGTAGGACATGAGTTTGGTGTCACAACAGGTCGAGACCGACGTTGTGGCTGGTTCGACGCACCGATTGCGCGCTTTGCGAGTCGAGCTAACGGGCTGACGGATTTCTTCCTGACCAAACTCGATGTGTTGTCCGGCTGGGAGCGGATTCCTGTCTGCGTCGCCTATGACGTTGACGGTGAACGAACTGATGAGCTGCCGTTATCGCAAAGTGAGTTTCACCATGCCAAACCCATCTACGAGTTCCTTCCAGGATGGGACGAGGACATCTCACATGCGCGGCGCCTAGAGGATCTTCCCGCTAATGCTCGCTCGTATATCGAATACATCACCGAAGTCAGCGGAACCCGAGTTTCCGCGGTCGGAGTTGGCCCAGATCGAGATGCAACTATCACACTGCACGACCTGATCGACTAGGGCTTGTGGGCGACTTGGGTAGTTCCAAAGTCTGAAAGACCATCTGGGAGGATCGAGTAGTGGAATCTTTTCGCCGTTTCGTTGTTTTCCCGCACACGGATATCAATGTTCGGCGCGGACGCGTTGGAAAGGGATCCGAGACGTGAAGGTATTGGTGATTGGTTCGGGCGCCCGAGAACATGCGCTGGTGCAAAAGTTCCTCGCCGAACCGCAGGTTAGCCAAGTTGTGGCTGCGCCCGGTAATGCGGGGATGAGCGCACAAGTGTCAACCTGGGATGTTGACGTTTCCGATCCAGAAGCTATCGCTGATCTAGCCGAGCGTGGCAGTTTCGATTTAGTGGTCGTTGGTCCGGAACTTCCGTTAGTCAATGGTGCCGCCGATGCGATCCGCGCTCGAGGAATCGCCTGCTTTGGTCCGAGTGCGGCAGCCGCTCAACTGGAGGGCTCCAAAGCATTCGCAAAAGAGATCATGGCGGCTGCCGGAGTCCCAACAGCGACAAGTATCACCTGTGGTTCTACCGATGAGGTGGTTCGTGCTCTTGACGACTTTGGGCCGCCCTATGTAGTGAAAGACGATGGCCTGGCGGGTGGCAAGGGCGTTGTGGTGACCGAGGACCGGGCCGAAGCTCAGACCCACGCGGAAGCTTGTCTCGCTAAAGGTAGCGACGTCGTGATTGAAGAGTTCCTCGATGGTCCAGAGGTCTCACTTTTTGTCATCACCGATGGGAATGTCGCGGTGCCGTTCCTTGCCGCACAGGATCACAAGCGAGTGGGTGATGGTGATACGGGGCTCAACACCGGCGGTATGGGATCTTATGTGCCGTTGACCTGGGCCGATCGTGATTTAGTTGCCCAAATCATGGAGCAAGTGGCCCGACCTACGATCGCTGAAATGGCACATCGAGGTATGCCCTTCGCGGGCGTGCTGTACTGCGGTTTGGCCCTGACTTCACAAGGCATCCGAGTAGTAGAGTTCAACGCTCGGTTTGGTGATCCAGAGATTCAAGCGGTACTGCGTTTACTGGAAAGTCCGCTGGCTCCGTTACTGCGAGCTGCCGCAACCGGCGAATTGGCCGAGCAGCCCGATTTAGTTTGGTCGCAAGACGCCGCCGTATGCGTCGTGATCGCGGCGGAGGGATATCCAGGCGACGTTGTCAGCGGAGACGAAGTTCATGGCCTGAACGACGCTGAGTCAATCCCCGGAGTCGCGGTGGTCCACGCTGGGACTGCGCGTTCCGGAGATCAGATTGTTACCAGCGGGGGTCGGGTACTCAGCATCACGGCGCGGGGTAAAGATCTGGCTGCCGCATGTGAACGGGCCTACCGTGCCGTCGCGGCAGTGAAGATTCGTGGATCACATAATCGAAGCGATATCGCCGCAGCTGCTCGTGATGGTGCAATTACGATTCCGCAGTGAATGAGTCAGTGGGCGGCATGTCGCCCCAAATGTTCGGCTTGAGCGCTGAGCGCGAGATGATGGGGGCGACGGTCAGGATGAGCGGGTGAGTTCTTTGAGTATCGAAAATGTACTGGCTGCACGGTATGCCTCGGAGTCGATGACCAGAATCTGGTCACCAGAGCGCAAGATTATTTTGGAGCGCCAACTGTGGCTGGCGGTCCTTACTGCGCAGACCGATCTCGGCATTGATGTGCCGTCAAGTGTGCGCAGCGACTATGAGGCTCAGTTGGAGACCGTAGACCTAGCGTCAATCGCCGCCCGCGAGATGATCACCAAACATGATGTGAAGGCTCGGATCGAAGAGTTCAACGATCTGGCGGGGCATGAGCATATTCACAAAGGTATGACTAGCCGAGACCTGACCGAAAACGTGGAGCAGCTGCAAGTTCGTGACTCGCTGATGCTGGTGCGCAACAAGACCGTGGCCGCACTCTTGATGCTTGCTGAGTTGGCGGCAGAGCATACTGAACTACCCATGGCTGGTCGATCGCACAACGTTGCGGCTCAGATGACCACATTGGGGAAACGCTTTGCGACGGCTGCAGAAGAACTCTTGGTCGCATTGGATCGAGTTGAGTACCTGATCGAACATCTACCATTGCGCGGCATCAAAGGTCCGATGGGAACTGCGCAAGACATGCTGGATCTGCTCGGTGGTGATACGGCTAAGTTGTCGCAGTTGGAAAGAACCGTTGCGGATCACCTGGGATTTGCTCAAGTCTTGGAGTCCGTAGGACAGGTGTATCCGCGTTCACTAGATGCCGAGGTCCTGGCTAGTTTGACGCAGACCGCGGCGGGCCCAGCCTCGTTAGCTACAACAATCCGACTAATGGCTGGTCAAGAGTTGGCAACAGAAGGTTTCAGACCGGGTCAAGTGGGATCGTCGGCGATGCCGCACAAAATGAATGCTCGGTCTTGTGAGCGAGTTACTGGCTTCATGGTCCTATTGCGAGGTTACGCCGCGATGGCTAACGATCTGGCGGGGGCGCAGTGGAACGAAGGCGATGTTTCGTGTTCCGTTGTGCGCCGCGTTATGTTGCCAGATGCTTTCCTCACGATCGACGGGATGTTTGAGACGTTCTTGACCATCCTGAAAGACTTTGGTGCGTATCCCGCAGTTATTGCAGCTGAACGAGGCCGTTACCTTCCATTTCTTGCGACAACGAAAGTTCTCATGGCGGCTATTCGCAACGGGATCGGGCGGGAGGTGGCCCACGAAGCAATCAAGGAAAATGCGGTCAAGGTTGCCTTAGATATGCGTGAGACTGGGAGCGACAATTCGCTGATCGATAAGTTGGCGGCAGACCCGAGACTTGGTTTGACGGCCGAACAGTTGACGGGTGCTCTGGCTGATCCGATGAGTTTTACCGGGGATGCAACGGGGCAGGTCGCTCGGGTAATCGATCGGGTAAATGAGGTTGTGCGGCGTTTCCCGGATGCCGCGAGCTATCAGCCTGGAGACATTCTGTGACAGCACAAGATTCCTATCCGGTGCTGCCGCTTGATCAATTAGCCCTCACTGGGGTCGATGTCGAGGATGAGATTCGGTCCGGTTCCAGGGTCGCGGTGTTCCTGCGCAGCGACTCATCCCCGGTGACTCCTGGAGATCGGGTGCGGTTCACCGATTCAACGGACGGTGTGGTTGTTGAGGTGACCGACGTCCAAGAGACCGCAGTGAGCGATGTGACCTGGACACAAGTTGAAGCTGAGGGTGGCGACTTCAGTTCGGTCGCCGCTTGGCAAGAGGAAGTCGTCGCTGGCCAGCCAGGCACTAGCCAGGATTTATTGAGTGCTTCCTTGGTGTGGATCAGATTTGAGCAGATCAAACCGAGACCCTTAGTTCCCGCACGGCCGACGGCGGAAGATCTGCAACTCCCAGCGGGGTATCGACACGTCTATTCCGGAAAAGTTCGAGACTTGTTTGTTAGCCCCGACGGTAATTTGCTGCTCGTCGCAAGCGACCGGATATCAGCTTATGACTGGGTACTTTCGCCCGCAGTGCCGCAGAAAGGTGCAATTCTCACACAGATGAGTCGGTGGTGGTTTAGTCAACTGGCCGACGTGGTTCCAAATCACGTCATCACCGATGAGGTGCCTGCCGGTGTGAAGGGCCGTGCCGTGGAGTGCCGGAATCTGGAAATCTTTCCGGTTGAGTGCGTAA
>JAOZTQ010000005.1:18168-21674 GCA_029939085.1 Candidatus Nanopelagicales bacterium | reverse complement strand
CGTTGGCGGGAAATGCTGGCGCAGCACCCACACATTCAGGTGGTGGCTAATGCCGACGATCCCATGATCGAATTTGCGGCCGCCGATCATGACAATGTTTTGTGGGTCGCGGCCGGACAAGCATGGACTTCGGATTCGGCTGTGTGCGCGCAGTGCGGCACACTTCTGCGACGGGACCAGGGGGATTGGTCCTGTCCGGGATGTGGCCGGCGGCGACCCCGACCGGATTGGTCACTCATCGCAGATCCGTGGCGCGCGGTCGACCCCGCGGGTCGTGAATACGATCTGTCGCAACTTGGCCTGCCTGGCCGATTCAACGCCGCTAACGCCACCATGGCACTAGCCGCAACCGCGGCTTTGGGTGCCGATCCCGCTCAGGGGCTTAAGCGGATGACGAATGTCGATTCGGTCTCGGGTAGATACGGCGTATTCCAAGTCGGATCGCTTCAAATTCGATTGTTGCTCGCCAAGAACCCGGCCGGTTGGTCGGAACTACTGGACATCATGCCGCCCCCGCCTGCACCGGTCATCATCACGATCAACTCGGAATACGCTGATGGTCGAGATCCGTCTTGGCTGTGGGATGTACCGTTCGAGAAGCTTCGGGGCCGCACCGTTATCGCAACGGGATTCCGCCGCCGCGACCTTGCCGTGCGGTTGACTCAGGCCGATGTTGATCACGTCGTCGTCGAAGATCCATATGCACCCGATGCCCCCTTGCCGCCGGGAACTCGTGAACTGCCGCACGTCGACTGTGCCGCGACTTACACCGCTTTCCAAGAACTACGAACCTCGGGGACGCCAACATGACCGCGGACCTCACTATCGTCGCCATCTACGCCGATCTACTCGGCACCTACGGCGACAATGGAAATCTGACAACTTTGCTGCATCGGGCCCGCCTGCATGGGCTGACCACCGACGTGATTTCGATTCAACCCGGTGACCCGGTGCCGTCCCAGGCCGATATCTACCTCCTAGGTGGCGGCGAAGACACCGCACAAACCGCTGCATGTGCAGCACTCCGAGCGGACGGCAACATTCGAACGGCAGCGGAAAACGGCGCTGCCATATTGGCGATTTGCGCGGGCTACCAACTCTTGGGCGAGTACTTCCCAGATTCCACCGGCGCTCGGTCCCCAGGCCTAGAACTCCTCGACATCCGCACCGACCGACTGCCGCAACGTGCAGTCGGTGAGTTAGCAGCGGAACCAATCTCACCAAGCCAGTCGACGGGCTCGACTGATTCGAATCAATGGCCAGTGTTTTCGGGTCGATTCACTGGATACGAAAACCATGCCGGTGGCACCGCGCGCGGTCCGTCAGTTCGACCATTGGGCCGCGTTCTTTCCGGGATCGGAAACGGTGATGGCACCGAAGGCAGCGTCTCAGGCCACATCATCGGGAGTTACCTACACGGGCCCTGCCTCGTTCGTAACCCGGAGATCGCAGACCAACTATTGGGGTGGGCCGTCGACCGTGAGTTGCCTGCACTTGAGGAGCACTCAGTCAACGAGTTACGGGCTGAACGTTTTCGCACGGTACTTGGCCACTGATGGCCCGTCGCCGAATCGGGGACACTGCCCTGTTGCGCGGACTCCCCCGGGAGATCAAGGTCCTATCAGCCATAGCCTTCTGCGTTGCACTGGGATTTGGCATCGTTGCGCCCTCGATCCCCATTTACGCTGCCACCTTCGGAGTCTCAGCTTTCCTGGCAAGTGCGGTTATCAGCGTCTTTGCTTTGGCTCGTCTGATCTCCGCTCCTGCGGCAGGCGCGTTAGTTGACCGGGTCGGCGAGCGTCGAGTTCTGACGCTGGGGTTATTGATCGTTGCAGTATCGAGCGCAGTGGCCGGATTAGCGCAGAGTTACCCGCAACTACTCATCCTCCGCGGGTTCGGCGGCATCGGGTCCAGTATGTTCACCGTTTCAGCCATGGCACTCACGCTGAAGTTGGCACGATCGGAACAACGCGGTCGGGCCGCGGGAGCCTTCCAAGCGGGCTTCCTGCTCGGCGGTATTGCCGGTCCAGCTGCTGGCGGTGCGGTGGTCGCCCTGTCCATCAGAGCGCCCTTTTTCGTCTATGCGGTAACGCTCTTGGCTGCTGCCTGGGTTTCTTGGCGGTATCTGCCCAATGCTCCCGGCACCAAGCCGGAAGAACCGGGAGCCGAGTCTCAGCCGGCCGACAGCACCGAGACACCTCCAACTAATCAGGCGCCTGAACCTGCACCTGAACCACCCACACTGGGACAAGCGCTTCGGTCTCGCGCTTTCCTTGCCGCGCTAGCTGCCAATCTCACCAACGGGCTGGTGATGTTCGGATTGCGGGCCAGTCTGGTGCCGCTATTTGTCATTTCTGGGCTTGGTGGCGAACCGTCACTATCTGGAATCGGCTTCTTAGTAGCCGCGGTCACACAAGCGCTACTTCTCCTCCCGGCCGGAAGGCTTGCAGACTTCCGAGGTCGTAAGCCAGCCCTAATCATCGGAGCCGCATTAACGATCGTTGGCATGCTCGCGTTGGCTTGGTCGGGTGGCACTTGGCCCTTCCTGGTCGCGATGGCCATCAGCGGCCTGGCTGGAGCATTTATGGGTTCAGCGCCCGCAGCCACCGCCGGTGACATCGTCGGACCTTCAGGACGTGGCACTGTTATTGCGGTATTTCAGATGACTGCAGATGTCGGGGCAATCATCGGACCGCTTGTGGCCGGTCTACTGGCCGATCAGTTGGGATTTGGACCCGCATTTGCCGTGGGAGCTGCTGTCGCCGCATTGGCTTTGGCCCTCGCCGCGATCATGCCGGAGACGCTCATTAAGTCGACGAAAACCTAATCCGTAAGGCCGGGAAGCGGAAACTCTCGATAAATCCAAAAGATATTGGATAAAGCGGTTTAAGCGGGCTTGGATTGGAAACACCGAGTAGGCGGACATGCCAGCCATATTGGATCTGGCGGGAAGGATACTCATGATTAATCACTTGGTTGGACACGGCGGAATCCCGACCATCCCGTTTACGAGTTATACCGGGATCGGGGCATCAGACGACGAAAAAGTGACCAGCGATCACAACACCGACGCCTAAGGCGGATCCCGCGCAGTGCCATATCGTGCACTGCGCGGGAAACCGGTCCACAATGACAGGATGGACTTCTTCGGATTCCGTCGACCGGCCATGGTTGACGCAGACGAAGCCCTTCCCGGGCGAGACAACTCATTAGCACCTCAGGCGTCGACGCACACCATCTTGGGCACGCCGTTGTGCTGCCCGAAGGGTTTTCCAGAAGACCTGAGTGTGATGTATTTCGCGATGGGTTGCTTCTGGGGGGCTGAACGTCGGCTCTGGCGCTTGCCCGGTGTGTACACCACAGCAGTTGGCTACCAGGGTGGTTTCACTCCTAATCCGACCTATGAAGAGGTTTGCACCGGACGCACCGGACACACCGAATCAGTTCTAGTCGCATACGACCCGACTCAGCTTGAGACCTACGAACTGCTCAAGACCTTTTGGGAA
>JAOZTQ010000005.1:0-18158 GCA_029939085.1 Candidatus Nanopelagicales bacterium | reverse complement strand
CAGGGCAATGATGTCGGCACGCAATATCGCAGTGCCATCTACTGGACCACGCCAGAACAGCGCGATCTTGCCGAGCAAACACGCCAGGCCTATCAAGCGGTACTGACTTCCGCTGGCCTCGATCCCATCACCACCGAAATCGAACCTGCGGCCGACAATCCCTTCTACTACGCCGAGACGTATCACCAGCAGTACCTCGATAAAAATCCCCATGGCTACGACTGCCATGCGCGGACCGGATACGACCTTCCGGCCGTCATCTAGACCAGTCCCCGCCCGTGCGGCCTCCTTTCCTCAACAAGTTCGGGCGGGGACTGCACCAGGGCTTTACTGCTTGAGCGGTGTTTCCAGTCTCCGCTGAACTTGTCCGCAACGCTTCCCACTAGTGGGAGTTTGGCTGCTTGGCCACGTTGACTCTATGGTTGCTCTGCGGAGTGGGAGGAATCACGTGAGTAGTTGGAGTGAAAGTCGCGCGCTGACTAAAGCAACCTGGGGCATAGTCCGAGAAAACACCTATATGTTGCTGTTTCCAGCAACTGCTGCCTTAGTTGCCGGCTTCCTCGTCCTGGCGGTCGCTGGCACCGGGCTGACATTACTCGGCCTGGATCCTAGCGCGGTCGAGGCGGCAGAATCTGGTTCGGTCGAAGATAGCCCCGCGCTAATCGCGGGAATCGTAGTTCTCGTTCTGGCCGCGTACCTGGGTACCGTCATTACTCAAGTTTGTATGGCCGGTCTGGTGAAGTGTGCTGATGAAGAGTTGCAAGGTCGTGACTCCTCGTTTGGTGCCGGACTGTCAGCAGCGATGCATCATCTGCCGGCATTGTTGGGTTGGGCAGCGATCCAAGCCCTCGTTGGCTGGCTACTCTCAGCCATTCGCAATGGTGGTCAGGGCAGCAATGTTCTTGGGCAAATCCTGCGGTTGGGTATCGCCGGCATAGCCCAAGTTGCTTGGTCGGTGGTGACCTTCTTTGTTCTGCCGGCAATCGTGCTGCAAAATCGCGGACCTATCGATGCGATCAAGCACTCGTTCTCCATGATTCGTTCCACCTGGGGAATGCAAATCGCTGGTGGAGTTCGGTTGGGCTTCTGGGTTTTCCTTCTCGGTCTGCTACCCGGAATCATTAGTACCGCGGGCGGAGTATTCCTACTGATCTCAGATCAAATCGCACTGGGTGGCACGCTCGTCGCGATTGGCATTGTGGTTATCGTGCTCGCACAAGTTCTTATCAGTACCTTGCGCGCAGTTTTCTCAGTTTCTTTATTTCACTACGCAGACGAAGGTCAGGCTGTCGGGCCATACAGCACCGGCCAACTCCAGGCCGCAGTTCGTTCCAAAAACTGAGGCCTCCGTGAACGTGAGTAGCCTGACTTACAACCCAACTATCGATAGGCTCGCCATATGCCTCGCCGTTCGCTAGTTGCCGCCGTTGGCGGCGTCATCGCCACCTTGACGGTGACTTGTGCATCGAGTTCGATGGCATCCGCTCAAGTGGCAACTGAACCGGATGCCGCTGCACAGCAAGTAGTACTCGATGTGAAGGAACAGTTTCGGGCCAACTATCTGCTCAACGGTGAAGTGACCGTTTCGGTCTCTCCGGCCGAATACATCGGCAAGATTTCCGCCGTCAGCCGTGGCAAAGAGGTGGCGTCCGCGCAAGCTCAGAACGGTAGCGCTCAATTGATCATTCCAGCCGAAAAACTTGGTGCACAACGCCTCCGGTTGGTAGCAGCCGACGACTCTGGTTATGTCGGCACAGCTGCGCAAACCACCATGGTCACCAAAGGTGTTCGGTTGCGACAAGGTGATCGACACCCGGTTGTTCCGCAACTCATGCGCAATCTGAAACGTTCGAAATATCTTGTTCCCCAAATGGGTAAGGCCTATAACGCCAAAGCACGAGACGTCGTGATGGCTTTTCAAAAAGTCAACGAACTACCTCGGACTGGCAAGATGAATGAGCAGACGTGGCAGGCCCTCGCGAAGTCAGGCCCAGTCAAACCCCGCTACCGCAGGAGCGGCACCCATCTCGAGGTCGACAAAACCAGACAGGTCATGATGCTGGTCCGAAATGGCAAAGTGCGTGCCACCCTGCACGTCTCGACTGGAAAGACCGGAAATACGCCCGAGGGGCGCTACCCGGTCTTCGCCAAAGGCGTGGGCAATCTCTATCGATTCATATCGTTCAAAGGAAACTTTGGCATTCACGGATATGTACCAGTACCAGCACAACCAGCATCAGCGGGTTGTGTCCGCGAACCTATGTGGGCAGCCGACTGGTTCTACAAACGCACTTCCATCGGAACCCCGGTCTACATCTACCGGTGAAGTACACAGCGCCTTCCAGCTCCGACAAACCAGACTGAACACCAAACCGACTGACCAGCAACGGTAGAGTCGCCGCGTGACAACTCACGACATTCTCACCGAAACTCAAGGCACCGCCGTCCATATCGTGCTCAACCGAGCCAATAAGGCAAATGCCCTGACCGAGCAGATGTGGCTCGATCTTCCCGAGATAGTGGCCCACGCTCAAAGCATTCCCGGGGCCAGAGTTCTCGTACTGCGGTCAGCAACCGACTCAGTCTTCTCAGCTGGTGCCGATGTGGCTGAGTATCGAGAAAATGCCGGCGGCGTGGATTGGGGTTTGGCCAATCACGAGCGAGTCACCAATGCGTCCAACGCGCTGGCCAACTGTTCGCTGGCAACAATCGCCCGGATCGCCGGTCCTTGTGCCGGTGGCGCGGTGGGACTGGCTGCCGCCTGTGATTTTCGCGTCGCATCCCAAGAAGCGTTGTTCTACGTACCACCCACTCGGTTGGGCCTGGTATATCCGCAGGCCGATACCGCCCGACTCGTCGATCTCATCGGCCCGAGTGCTACTAAACGACTACTGCTAACCGCTGGCCGTATGGATGCTAACTGGGCGTTGCGCGTTGGCCTCATCGATGAAGCCGTACACCTGGAAGATCTTGATGCAGCGGTAGATCAAATCGTGGCCCAGATCAGTGCCGGGTCCCCTATGTCGGTTAGGGCCATGAAACAGACCGTGCAGTGGGCATTGAATGGTTTACGCAGTGAAGACAACCAGACTCGTGAACTGCTGGTAACTGCCCTGCAGCACCCCGATCATGCGGAAGGTACCGCCGCCTTCCTCGAGCGACGTTCTCCGAATTTCACCGAATGACTAGCGGTAACTCCCATCAAGTCGGCCGAATCGTTCGGGCGGCAATGTTGGGGACCGGTGGACTGCTAGGAATCGGCGCCGCGACCGCCGGTGTCCTCGCAGCTCAAACTCGAAATGCTCGAAAAAGTATCGGACCCCGCACTGAATCAGCACCGTACGCTGATGGTCGTTACGGTCACGCACGAGGCACCTCGGATCGTTTGGTCATGATGGGAGACTCCATCGCGGCCGGACTCGGCGCTGATTCAGCCAAGGACACCGTGGGTGCAGTACTGGCGTCACTGGTTGCTGAATATGACAACCGCCAAGTAGTCCTGAGCAACGTTGCGACCGTTGGCGCTCGATCGAGCGATCTTCGTGAGCAGGTCGTCCGCGCGCTGCACTACCGACCCCACGTTGCGGTCATCATCATTGGCGGTAATGACGTGACCCACGCGGTGAGACCGCAAGTCTCAGTACGGTTGCTAGCTGAAGCGGTCCAACTACTCCGAGACTCCGGTGTGCAAGTGGTCGTCGGTACCTGCCCAGACCTGGGCACCGTACAACCGATCAGACCACCGTTGCGATGGGTTGCTCGTCGCCTCTCTCGAACGCTGGCTGCTGCTCAGGCTGTCGCGGTCGCCCAAGCCGGCGGACGGGCCGTATCTCTCGGTGATCTGCTCGGTCCCGAATTCAGTAGACGCCCGGGACAACTCTTTAGTGCGGATCGGTTTCACCCCTCCACCGAGGGCTATCAGGCTGTGGCACAAGTGCTAGCACCGTCAGTTTTGGCGGCTCTCAGTCGAGGTGAAGCGGGAGAAGTTCTCCCCGAACCGGTACCGCCGGTAGCTGCTCCGGACATCGACTCGGTCATTTCACCGCTTACCCAAGCCGCCATAACTGCTGCAGCGGAGCCTGGTACCGAAATTGCTGAGGCTCCGACACCGCAGTCAGTTGTCAATAATGATCGGCGGTGGGGGCGCCGAAGTCCGCCTGCTCCCAAAGCCCAACCGTCTGATTAATCCCGGTCGATTGCTGGCTGGCATTCAGTAAGGTTGAAGCCTCACTTGTTCCATTGGGAGTTCTGATGACGTTGCACCACTCTGAGGAGACACACCAACAGCTCGTCGATCGACTTCCCAGCTCCACCGGCAAAGAAGTGGATGAGTGGTTTGCCATTTTGGAGGAAGGCCCGGGACTCTCCCGCTTTGATGAACGGGTGAACTGGCTGCGCGGTGAATACGACTTATCTCATGGTCAAGCCACAGCGATCGTGCATGAATACGACAAAGCAAAGGCGGCCAGGAAACTGTCCTGACCGCCGTTGCTGAAGTTGTGGGTTGAGCTAATCCCGACTCATGGCCAAGATAGACAGCAACCGCAGGATCTCGATGTAGAGCCAGATCAGTGTGACCAGAAGCCCGAAGGACATCCGCCATGACTCTTTCTCGGGAAGCCCCATCTTGACTCCCTGCTCGATGGCGGCGAAGTCGAGATTAAGCGAAAACGCGGCCAACAGGACGCCGATGCCGCACAGGATTAGGCCTAATGTGCCTACGCCGTAGAAGCCCCAGCCGCCGCCGACACCAAACAGTGCCGAGACAAATGACACGAGCGCGATCAGCGCATAGGAGATGATGGCGATCGTCATGATCCTGGCGAACTTACCGTTGACCTTGATGATGCGACCGCTATAGAGCGCGAGCATGACCCCGAATGCCACGAGCGTGCCGATGATGGCTTGACTGACCAGACCCGTGTACTCCGGGTTAACGGTTTGCACCCAGTTGTCGTACCAGTAGGAGATACCACCCAGGAAGACTCCTTGTACGGCCGCGTACAGCAGTACGAGAGCGGGTTTGATTTCACGCATGAGCGCGTTCGCAATACCCAAGCCAAGCCCGATGAACATGCTGACCCATACCAACCAAGGCATTGAGGGCGTCACTTGCCAGCCACCTACCGCGAATACGATCAAGATGAACAGCAGCACGCTGGTCTTATTGATCACATCGCCGAGAGTCACCGGCCGAGTACTCGCCGGGCTACCTGACTGCGGAGCAGCCTGAGTTCCCGTTTCTGTCTTTACCTGTCGACCGGCTTCGTCGTAAGCGGAGCGGCCTTCGTCGAAGGCGAAACCGCTCGAACCCTTCTCCGGATGTTCCAGCCGAGAGAGGACGGGATTACGTGTCTGCACCCTTGCTCACTTCCTTAAAACTTAGTTTCTCCGATTGTAGATGCTTCGGACCTATTCCAGCGAAACTCACGGAGACTGAGTCTCGCTAGGTCTTTCGCCGGAATATTGCCAAATCGTGAGGAAAATAAACTTCCGTGAGAGCTTTTGACCATTACTTCTGCTACTTCTGATACTTCTGCTCAATTCCTCGTAGCTCTAGTGTGTCAAAACAACAGTCCGGCGTCACCGGAAAACGTTCAGCCCGCAACGAAACTGCAGCCGTAGTGGAGTAGTGCGCCGTGCATCGCCGCACCCGATTTGTGCCCGAAGTGGGACTCGAACCCACACGCCGTTTGACCGACCCGAGGGTTTAAGCCTCGTGCGTCTACCGATTCCGCCATCCGGGCAGGACTCCTAGCCTACTGGTAAGTCTGTCGGGGATGGATCGCGTGGGCTCCTGCCACCCGATCTAGGAACAGTAATCCGTCAATATGGTCGAGTTCGTGTAGGCAGGCCCGAGCCTCGAATGCGTTTGTTTCGATTTCAATCGGCTCACCCGTTCCGGGCAGATATCCCCCCAAAACCAGCCGGCTTGCTCTGCGCACATCGCCGGTAAAGTCCGGCACCGACATACATCCTTCTCGCGCTCGCTCTTTGCGGCTTGCGCTAATAATCTCCGGATTGACCAGAACCAGCGGACCGTGCAAAGTCCTTGTCTTGGGGTGTCCCGTGACATCCAGTGAGAAAACTCGAGCGGAGACACCCAGTTGATTCGCGGCAAGGCCGACACAACCCGGTGAAACCGCCATAGTTGCCATCAGATCGGCCGCCAGTCGCACCGTTTCGGGTGACGATGGTGAAACCGGCTGACACGGCTGCGAGAGCACCGGATCAGGTGCGGTCACCACGGGGCGAACCGTTCCTTCCCCGAGTTGATCGACGTCGAAGCGCTCCATAACGGCTAAAACAGTTCCTCATCATCTGGTTGTAAGGACGCCTGCACGCCAAGTGGGCGCATGGCAACATCGAGTTCCTCACTTACTCGTGAAAGATCCGTTTCGGAGGGGAAAACGACCTCAGCGATAAGTACATACATCTTGCTGCCGAGGCGAGTCGATAGATCAGTGATGTTCCCGCCGTGTCGAGCCACCGCTGCGGTCGCTGCGCTGACGATCCCCGGACGATCAGCCCCATGCACGGTCAATCGAGCTACCAATCCACTATCGGCTGCAGGTTCTTCTGGAAGAGCCAAGATCGAGACCGACAACTCCTCACGAGCCAGGTCAACCAAACGCACTCGCAACGGCTCTGCTCCAACTGGAACATTGGCGATGAGAGTCATGGCGAAGTGACCTCTCAGCAAAGACATCGAGGAATCTTCGAGATTTCCACCGAGGTCCGAAACCGCAGCGGTCACTTCCGCAACTATTCCCGGACGATCGTGGCCCACAACGGTGACAGCAAGCAGAGGCATATCGAACACTTTAGCCATCCGGCAACTCCGCTGGGATTCAGGTCGACAGCGCGCATTAGTCCAGGATCACCGGATCAGAAACGGTGATCGAGTATCGACATTTCGGACCTCTATGGCGAAAACAGACATTCTTGGGAAGCCCTGAAGCCTGTCACAGCGCTCAGTACTACTCCAAAAGAGTGAGACTTGAGGTTATCTTGAGGTTTTCTTGCGTTTCAGTTGAGAAACCGGCCAGCTAGAGGCATTCTCTTTACATAGCCCAAGATATTCGGCGCAACGATGTCTCGGGCACCTGAACAGAATAGAGAAGGCCAGGGGGTCCGCCCCATTTTGTGAGTGCGGATCAGGCCGGCAACGGGAGCCGATGGGCGGAGGCGACGGACCGCCCATCATTCAGTAGCCGCGAGTGACCATGCAATCCCATCGAGGATGTCATGTTCACTCGCGGCTACTTCGTTTGCACCACTCCGAGCCATGATGCCCTCCAAGATTAAGGCGCCAGCAGCGATGACATCCGCACGACCCGGGTGCATGATGCCCATGTGGCGTCGCTGCTCCGAAGTCATAGCCACAAGCTCCTCAGTCGTTCGGCGAATCGCAGCAGCAGACGTCACCGCGCGATGAATCTTTTCGGAGTCATATTCCGCAAGCCCCAACGCGATCCCAGTCACGGTAGTCACGGTCCCCGCGAGGCCGATCAAGGTATTGACTCCCTCGAAGGGCACAGTTGGGACAACGTCATCAAGCATCCGTGAGACTGCCGATTCAATCTCTTCTCGCTCTACCGCGGTCATCGGATCGTGATGTGCGAAGCGCTCTGCAAATCGAACGCAGCCCATATCAACGCTGATCGAGACCTCTGGACTGGACGCACCGCGGATGAACTCGGTTGATCCACCACCAATATCAAAAACCAAAACTGGCGGCTCCAAATCCAGGCCTCGGGTCGCCCCATCAAATGAGAGCTGCGCTTCTTCAGCACCAGTCACAATTTCCGGGGTCACCCCTAAAATCCTGGTAACCCCATCGGTGAACTCAGCAGAGTTGTCGGCATCGCGTGATGCCGAGGTCGCCACGAACCGAACCCGCTCGGCACCAAGGTCTTCGATAATTCCCTGATACTCGCGACAGGCGTCAAAGGCACGGTCGAGGGCCGCCGGCGAAAAAGATCCAGTCTCATCGACACCCTCACCGAGTCGAATGATCTGCATTCGCCGATCTAGTTGCTGCAGTTGATCAGTTACATCGGCTACCAAAAGTCTGATCGAGTTCGTGCCACAGTCGATCGCGGCCACTCTGGTCATTCTTCACCTACCATTCCGCAAGGTCGACGCCACCAGCCGTCGATCGCGGCTAGGACCTCATCACCCAGTGGGTTTACTCCCGGGCCTTGGGCCAAGGCTTGGGCCGCCAACACATGCAAACATTTCACACGGTCCGGCATGCCACCCGCTGATATCCCCTCAATCTCCGGGGTTTCACCAAGTTCCGCACGTCGAGCGAGATAGTCACGATGCGCCGCTGCGTATTTTTCTGCTAGTTCATCGTCCTCTGCCAGGCGTTGTTGCATCTCTGCCATAACGCCCTCAGCCTCCAGAGTCCCGATTGCTGAGGCCGCCCGGGGACATGTCAAGTAGTACAACGTCGGAAATGGCGTCCCGTCGGGAAGTCGGGGGAATGTCTCTACTACGTCTGGTCGTCCGCATGGACATCGGTGAGCTATCGCAGCGACACCTCGCGGCTCTCGCCCCAACTGATCAGCGACTGCAGCAAGATCGGCATCCGATACCGAACCAGAGTTACTCGCCGCCGTCATTTGTCGTGGAATCTGTGTCAGGTTCGTCCCGAGTCGGGTTTTCACTCGACTGCCACAGCCGGTCGTACCAAGTCCTCGGCTCATCAACGGACGTCTTGGCGACATCCCGTTGGAACTCCGGATCGAGTGCGATCAGACCCATCTCTCCCGGTCGAACCATGTTGAGCCGAAGCCGAGCCTGCTGCTCAACATACGGTTCGTCTTTCCATTGCTCCCGCTGCGCTTCCAAATCGGTTACGCGCTGTTCTGCGGCGGATATCTCGCTCGATAGTTCAGCCAAACCGGCTTGTTGAGCTATCCACGACCTCACCGGCAGTACCAGCATTGCCGCAACTGCCACCAGCGCACCAACAAGGGCCAGCGTCCGCCCGGAAGTCCGTGATGGTGCTGCTACCGCTGATTCCATTTCAGCGATATCAGGATCCACTTGATCGACCGGTGTGCTCACCGCTTGATCCTCGCATGCCAACACGGCCCCACTCGGTATTGGCCCGCCGATGAGTAAGGCTTATTCAGCGCTAAACCGGGGGAAAGCGCCGTGACCCGCATAACGGGCGGCGTCATCGAGTTCTTCCTCGATGCGCAGCAGCTGGTTGTACTTCGCGACGCGCTCAGAACGCGCCGGAGCACCGGACTTAATCTGGCCACAGCCGCAGGCCACTGACAAGTCCGCAATAAACGTATCCTCGGTCTCACCCGAGCGATGCGACATCATCGTGGCGTAGTGATTGCGATGCGCGAGATCCACCGCATCGAGAGTCTCGGACAAACTTCCAATTTGGTTGACCTTGACCAGCAGCGCGTTAGCCGCGCCCAAATCCAGACCTCGCTGCAACCGCTCTGGATTGGTCACGAATAGATCGTCACCTACCAACTGCACCTGGTCGCCTAAACCGCTGTTCATCTGAACCCAGCCGTCCCAGTCTTCTTCGTCTAGCGGGTCTTCGATACTGACCAGCGGGAAATCCTTAACGAGGGATGCGTAGTAGTCGACCAACCAAGCCGAATCTCGATCCGAACCTTCGAATCGGTAACCATTCGAGGTATGAAATTCGGTGGCGGCCACATCAAGGGCCAACGCAATATCTTTACCCGCGGACAGCCCGGTGTCACCGATCGCCGCGACGATGATGTCCAGAGCTTCACGGTTGCTGGGCAGATCGGGCGCAAAGCCTCCCTCATCACCCAAACCGGTGCCTAAACCGCGTTTCTTGAGGGCTGACTTCAGCGCGTGGTACACCTCTGCACCCCACCGCAACGCATCGGAGAAGGTCGGGGCGCCAATCGGGGCAATCATGAACTCTTGAATGTCCACATTGGAGTCTGCGTGGGCACCACCGTTGAGGATGTTCATCATGGGCACGGGCAGTACATGAGCCTGTGGGCCGCCAATGTAGCGGAAGAGTGGCAGATCGGCAGAGGTCGCTGCTGCCTGCGCGTTAGCTAGTGAGACCCCCAAGATCGCGTTTGCGCCGAGGCGGCTCTTATTGGGCGTTCCGTCGACGTCAATCATCGCCTGATCGATGAGTCGCTGCTCTGAGGCATCGAAACCCAAGATTTGCGGTGCGATCTCATCTTCGACCGCGACACATGCTTGGACGACTCCTTTACCGCCATAACGATCTGAATCCTCATCTCGACGCTCGGCGGCTTCAAAGGCTCCAGTCGAGGCGCCAGAAGGCACCGCTGCCCTGCCGATAGATCCATCGTCCAGACCGACTTCAACTTCGACTGTCGGATTCCCCCGCGAATCAAGAATCTCTCGGGCGACGATAACTTCGATGCTTGCCATAGTGGCTCCTCTTTTCGGCTCACCTAGTCGGCGCGACTCGCACCACCCTAGCGACTATTCCAACCCAACCAATGAGGGGAGCACCCGAGGCGGCACTGATCCGTGTGCGAGTACCGCATCATGCACTTGACTTATGCGCCATGTCCGCTGGTGTTGGGCGACCGCATCCACAATGCCTTTTACCTGCCGATGACCAAGGAAATATGCCGAAAGCCGGCCATACGTCGTCTGCGCGCGACGCCAAGTTCCCGGGATTTCTACTTCCGACAGGAAACCTCGTGTCGCGAGTAACCGCCGACCTTCAGCTTCCGTCATACCGCGGGTATGCACTCGGACATCCAAGATGGTGCTGATGATGGTGCGTAACTTCATGCGAAGTTGCTGGATCTGTAGAGCCGCTTGATCTTCGCCCGGCACGGTGAATCCGCTTTGGGCCATGAACTCCTCGGCGTATACCGCCCAACCCTCTACAAAAAGGCTGCTGGGTAGTGCCGCGCGAGCTGCCGATGGCGCCGTTACCTCGTTCGCCCGAGCCTGCTGAAGCGCATGTCCCGGGACTCCGACATGCGCCATCAGGTTGTGTACTAGCTGGCGGCTGTATTCCCGGTGGTGCCAGGCGTATCCGACAGTGGCGCTATCGCCGGGTCGAGGGGCAACACCCAAAATGGTCGGCAGCGGTAGCTGCTCGAGCGGACCGGGAGCATTGCAATGAATGGGAAAAACTCCCCGGCGCACAGCGGGCATAAACTCGATCTGGATATCGATATCAGGGATTGTGACGAGATCTTGTGCCTCAACAAACTCACTTGCCGCCGCAAGTGCCTCTCCTGACAGTTCGAGGATGTCACCACTGATCGCGTCATCTCGATCAAGCCGATTCAGCGCTTTCGGAATGACCGAACGATCCGCCATGCTCCCCCGCAAATACTTCGCTGAGGCGCTGGCAAGCCCGTCCAAGACTTCCTCTAAAGCATTTTCTGCATCTGCGAGCAGTAAGTCGGGATCGGGAGCTGAATCGAGGTGGTACTGCAAAACACCCGCATACAGTTCCGGACCTAGTGCCGGACTGATTCGAGCCGCCGACAGTCGTCCACGTAACCAGTCGATCTGATCATTGACGGCCGCTACCGCCGACTCGACTGCATCCGAGACACCCGGATGTTCGGCCATCTCGGTAGGCATATCCGCCAACATGGGCGTGATAGCGCTGAATCGCGCGATGGCCGTGTCGATATGCACGACCGGCATCTCTCCCAAGGTGTGCCGTGAATTCTCCAATAACTCGGGAACACCGTTGAGACGACTAATGAGCGACTCGGCGCGCTCTGACGCCGGCGCGAAGTCTCTCGAAATCAACGTGTAGAGGGCTTCACTCGGATTCCATACCAGTGGGTTCCACAGATGCGGTCGGATTTTGGTCATATCAAACAAACGCGCTGCGACACCCGAACGCAGCACTGCCAAATCCGCCGCGGCGACCCGACTCAATGCCCGTGCATCTACTGAGCCTAAAAAGGTGGCATGACGCTGCAATACTCGCGCGTATTCGTCAGTGCCATCACTGCTCGGATCGGGCAGCCGGTCATCGAATCGGTGGTCTCCCACTCGAGTAGCACGTGCCGGATCGCGCGCCAACAGATCATCCACCACGGCAGCCGCAAGGCCAGCGAACCTACGGTCCTCTGGTGAGTGAATGCCTTTGCCGAACACGTGCTCGACTTTAGTCCCCGTGACCGTCCTGCTGCGCCTCGACCCTACGGATTTCGTCGTGTAGCCCCCGGCCAGCACCCCGGAGCAGCCCTTCGGCATCCCAACCATTGGCCTCAGCATGAACAGCCAGAGCCAACAACTGTTCGGCCATTTCGTCGGGATCTGCCGGCGCAAAATCCAATTGCCGTGGTCTCAGTTCAACTCCACTTTCTTTCGCTCGCCGCCAAGATTTCTGAATCAGGCTGAGCGCTGGCAGGGCCGTGGGGACACCATCAACCGCTGAGGTGCGGGATTTTTCAGCCGCTTTGAGTTTGGTCCAGTTATCCGCAACCTCGGCAGCATCTGCTGCCGAGGCGTCGCCAAACACATGGGGGTGACGTCGAATGAGCTTATCTGCGATACCGGCCGCAACTTCCTCGATACCCCAACCGGCCGATGACTCCTCACTGATGCGAGCGTGAAAAACCACTTGCAACAAAAGGTCACCTAGTTCTTCTTTGAGATCCTCATCGTCGCCAGCTTCGATGGCCTCAATCGTCTCGTAACACTCCTCAATCAAGTACTCCACTAGTGACTCGTGAGTCTGCTCGGCATCCCATGGGCAACCCCCAGGCGACCTCAACTGATCCATAACCGCCACCAGTCGCAACAGTTGCGACTGATCTTGCGGATTGTCCAAGGTCATTGGGCGGGGATTTGGAGCGCATCCTCCGGCACAAGTGGCTCGACGCGCTTGCTCACTGGGTTTTCCGGTGGCGCGATACTCAGTTCTGCCGGGTTCCATTGCCCGTACTTCGGTGCAACTTCAACACCAATCTCTTCAGAAAATTGCCCGAGAGCTTGGATCAGCACCTGTTGCTGTTCCTGCGGCGACAACTCAGCATTTACTCGTTCACCCAACTGCAACGCGATCAGCTGCGTTTCGATATCTCGCTTGATCATGCTGGGCGCGATTCCGCTCTGCGCTGCGGCTGCGAGAAGTTGCTCCTCACCGCCGTTTGCCTCTAAAACCTCCTGGTACGCCGCATCTATCTCTCCGGCTGAAATAACCACATCCGCGTCGATCCCCGCCTGAGCAACCAAATCGTGCTGCACGTTGCGGTTGACGACGATGAGCACCAACTGAGCGTTCGGTTCATCCTGTGGCGCACCGGTGATCTCGTTGATTTCCTGGACATAGGCCGCGACTTGCGATTCAGAAAGTACCTCCGACCCCACAACGGCGGCACTACCCGCTTCTGCAGTGCCACATCCGGTAGCCGCCACGGCCCCGGAAACAGTTAGCACCGTGGCCGCTAGAACGCGTCGCCAACTAGCCAGGAGTTTCATGCTGTTCCTCACTCTTCTCCAACAGGTTCGTTCAGAATCACAGTCTTGACCACCTGTGTGGCCCAGTCCAGCACAATAGCGCCGGTGGCTACTTCACGGCCATTCATTGGCGGTGGCACCAGCATCTGTCGAGTCGCGGGCTTGACCAAGCCACCAGGATATAACCGCGAGAGTCGAACCCGCCGAGACTCTGGAAGTTCCACTGGGTGGAACTTCACACGGGTACCAGTCAGCAGAATCTCGTCCAAACCTGCTCGTCGAGCCAGGATCCTCAACCTGGAAACGTCAATCATGCTGGTTACTTCGTTTGGTGGTTGGCCGTAACGGTCGGTAAGTTCCGCGACCATCTCGTCGATATCTTGATCGGTCTTTGCCGCAGCTAGACGCCGATACGCCTCAAGTCGGAGTCGCTCCTCGGGAACGTACTCTTCTGGAATGTGGGCATCCACGGGTAAATCGATACGCACTTCGGTATCGACCGACTTTGGTTCTCCCTTGAACTCACTTAATGCTTCACCGACGAGTCGCACGTAGAGATCGAAGCCCACATCAGCGATATGACCACTTTGCTCTCCCCCCAGCAGATTGCCTGCCCCCCTGATCTCTAAGTCCTTCAACGCAACCTGCATTCCAGAACCCAAGTCAGTATTTTGCGCAATCGTGGACAGCCGCTCATGCGCGGTCTCACTCAATGACTGATCCGGTGAGTGCAGAAAATAGGCGTAAGCACGGCTACGGGACCGGCCAACTCGTCCCCTGAGTTGATGCAACTGGCTCAGACCCATATTTTCGGCTCGATCGACGATGAGCGTATTCGCATTGGCGATATCAATACCTGATTCAACGATGGTGGTGCACACCAGAACATCGATTCGGCCTTCCCAGAAATCGAGTACGACCTGTTCCAGTTGGTTTTCTGGCATACGACCATGTGCGACAGCAATATTCGCTTCGGGCACCAACTCGGACAATCTCCGGGCGGTGCGGTCTATCGACTCAACTCGGTTGTGGACGAAGAAGACCTGTCCCTCGCGCAGAAGTTCGCGATGAATCGCTGCGGTGACTTGCCGCTCGTCATAGCTGCCTACATAGGTGAGCACCGGTAGGCGCTCCTCTGGTGGCGTGGCAATTGTGGACATCTCGCGGATACCCGTTATGGCCATTTCCAGGGTGCGTGGGATCGGAGTGGCAGACATCGCGAGCATGTCAACATCGGCACGAAGCGCCTTCAAGTGGTCCTTATGTTCGACACCGAACCGCTGCTCCTCATCCACGATCACGAGCCCTAGATCGCGGTAGCTAATTTGAGGAGCAAGTAAGCGGTGCGTGCCAATGACGACATCAATCTTGCCTTCGGCAAGCTCTTCGATGATGTGCTTCGATTCCTTATCGCTTTGGAATCGACTCAGTGCTGCCACCCGAATCGGAAAACCGCTGAATCTTTCACCGAAAGTTTGCAGGTGTTGCTGTACCAATAAAGTCGTCGGGACCAGGACCGCCACCTGCTTACCGTCCTGAATTGCCTTGAATGCAGCCCGAACAGCGATTTCAGTTTTGCCGTAGCCCACATCACCACAGACCAGACGATCCATCGGCACAGGCTTTTCCATATCGGATTTAACTTCGTCGATACTCGACATCTGATCTGCGGTCTCGATGTGCTCAAAGGCATCTTCCAGCTCACGTTGCCACGGCGTATCCGGACCAAACGCGTGCCCGGGTGCTGCCTGACGAGCGGCGTAGAGCCTGACTAGTTCCGCTGCAATGTCCTTAACTGCTTTTCGAGCCCGACCTTTTGCCTTTTCCCAGTCCGAGCCACCTAGTTTGTTCACGCGGGGTTCTTCCCCACCTACGTAGCGCGTAACCGACTGCAACTGATCGGTGGGGATGAAGAGTCGATCAGGTGGGAAGCCTCGTTTACCCGGTGCGTATTCCACCACCAAGAACTCCCGGTCGGCCCCGCGCACATCCCGGTGAATCATCTCGATGTACCGACCGACGCCGTGCTTTTCGTGGACGATGAAATCACCAGGTTGTAAAGACAACGGGTCAACTTGATGACGCCGACGGGCAGGCAACTTGCCCCGGTTGACCGATCGACTCGCCGGGCGACGAGTCAAATCCGAACCCGCATAGACCGCCAGTTTGGCTTCCTGACTCTGGAATCCGGTGCGGAGTCTTCCTACCAGGATCTGAACGACACCCGGCTGAAACTTCTGTTGCTCTCGGGTCGCCGGCACATCGGCCTCACGCAGGACCTCTGCCAGCCGATCCGCGCTACCCGAACCCGCGGCAACGATCATGATCCGCCAACCACTTGCTGCACGCTGCTGCACTTCACTAAGGGCTTCCGCTGAACCTGGAAACGGGCCTACGGGTTGTAGCCCAGTGTCTACTGCCGTGGCCGATGCATCTCGCAGTGCGGTGATCGATTGGCGGTTGGGCAGCAGATCTTGTAACTGATCCCAAGACAGCAGCACACCGTCCTGGGCTACAACGGGAGCCTCGCCCCCACCACTGGCAGTTGACCATGCAGCTGCTGCAAACTCTTGCGCTGTCCCTAAGGCGTCTTCACTACGCCCCGCGACCCGTTGCGGTTCGACGGTGATGCTGGTTGTACTTGCCGGTAACAGCTCGGGAAGGCTCACCATACGCTCGGACAGTGTTGGAGCGAAGGCTTCCATACCTGGAATCGTGAGACCTTCACCAATTTGAAGTAGATCCTCACGGGACTCGGGATGATCAGCGGCTGCAGTTTGAGCTCGATCACGCAGCTCCTCAGTTACCAAGAGCTCTCGGGCCGGGGGTAGCAGGATTGGCGTCGTGACGGTGTCTAGTGAGCGCTGATCCGCCACCGCGAACCATCGCATTTCATCGATGGTGTCACCCCACAACTCGATCCGGAGCGGATGTTCGGCGATGGGCGGGAAAATGTCGATGATGCCGCCGCGAACTGCAAACTGACCGCGCCGTTCCACAAGGTCACAGCGTTCGTAGCCAAACTCAACGAGTTTGGCCGCCAGCTCCACTGGGTCGACGTCACCGTGAGGCTCTAGCCGAAGTGGCAGTGTCGAAAGTGTTTCTGTAGCCACCGGCTGCATTAAGGCCCGTACTGACGCCACCACGACATCTATCGGTCCAGCTCCAGGAAGGTCCGGTTCTGGGTGCTGCAATCGACGCAGCACAGATAGTCGCTGACCGACGATATCGGCCGATGGGGAGATTCTTTCGTGCGGCAATGTCTCCCATGCGGGGAATCTGGCCACACGCCACTCCGGCTTCCAAAATGCCAGCTCGTCGACCAGGTCTTCAGCTTCCCGACCCGTCGCGGTCACAACCAACAAAGGCGCCTGCTGCAACGAAAGTACGGCGCCAACCGCTCCCTCGGTCGCGACAACCTGATGAGCTCCGTCAGCATCCGGCGATATTGGTGACTGGTCTGAAAAAACGATCTCGGATGCACCGGGGAAATCGGGCATCGTCAACTCCAGACTCATGCTTTGCGTCAATATTTGCCTAATGGCGCGCTTTCAATCCTCGCATGCCACCCAACGACCGGCTCGAGAGCACGCTCACCCGTGAAGACTCGCACGAAGCTCCGCCGCGATCTCCGGGCGAGAGACGAACACATTTTTGACGAAAGGGGGCATCTGATTGAACACCACTTCGGAACCGTCCCAGTGATCGCAAACCAAGCCGTAGTGCTTGGCCACCGCGAGCGGTGCAGCCAAATCCCATTCGTAGAAGCCCGTATCGTGCAGATAGGCCTCAGCTCGACCCAAGAGAATCTCGTTGACCTTCGCTCCCACTGAACCAACGTTGACGACCTCGACTTCCCGATCCAATCGGTTGGCTAGGCGATCGACGATGGCATCTAAATCAGCGGGTGGCCGAGTTCGCGAAGCAACCACTCGAATCGGTCGATCCGTTGGTAGCGCAGGCAACTCCGGATCAGGATCAGCTGATGTGCGGACCAGATCCTGAGCTGGTAGATCCACAATCCCGATCAGCATGCGACCTGTCGAAGTGTCATACAGCGCAATGTGCACTGCCCAATCAGGGCGGCCTTGTCCGTACTCCCAGGTGCCATCAAGCGGGTCAATGATCCAGACCTGGCGGGCGTCGAGCCGCCGCTCATCATCGACCGCTTCTTCGCTCAACATCGCTTGTCCGGGCGCCAACACCATCCGCGATGCGATGAGTTCTTGCGAACGGCTGTCCGCACGATCTCGTAACGCTTTGAGCGCGGTCTTATCGTCACTTGGAATATCACCCGCTTCCAGCCGAATGGCGGCGAGTAGTTCGCCCGCTTCAGCCGCAACAGCGGTAGCGGCATCCAACTGGGAGGGATCTGGTGTTGGTTCTGTTGTCACCTGGGCAGCCTACCGCCCTCAAAATGCATCATTGATTGAAGTGGTTCTGAGCCGTGGCCAGCCCATCCGATATCAGTGACTCAGCCGATTCCGCAGCGCGATCGAGCAGCGCTGGAAGTTCTTTTCGTTCAGCTCCGCTGAAGCCGGAGAGAACATGCCCCGCAGTGTCTCCCCTGCCGCGGCCAACTCCCACCCGGATGCGATACCAATCACCATGACCGAGTGAACGACGGATGCTTTTCAAACCATTGTGACCGTTATCGCCGCCGCCAAACTTCAGTCGTAAGCCGGCGAAAGGTAGGTCGATCTCATCATGCACGACGA